>JBILTI010000167.1:0-5098 GCA_044371595.1 Bacteriovoracaceae bacterium | reverse complement strand
ATCATCACGATCAACGCCGGCGCCGGCGGCACCGAGTCCTGCGACTGGGCCGGGATGCTCCTCCGGATGATCCAGCGCTGGGCCGACGCCAAGGGGTTCAAGGCCCAGGTGATGGACTTCCAGTACGGCGACAGCGCCGGGATCAAGTCCGCGACGGTCCTGGTCTCGGGGAATTTTGCATACGGGCTCCTCAAGTCCGAGTCCGGCGTCCACCGGCTGGTCCGGATCTCGCCGTTCGACTCGAATGCCCGCCGGCACACGTCGTTCTCGTCGATCTTCGTCTCCGCCGAGGTCGACGACACGATCGAGATAGAGGTCCTCGACAAGGACCTCCGGGTCGACGTCTACCGCTCCGGCGGCGCCGGGGGCCAGTCCGTCAACACGGCCGACTCGGCCGTCCGGCTCACGCACCTTCCCTCGGGGATCGTCGTCGCGTGCCAGAACGAGCGCTCGCAGATCCAGAACCGGGCGATGGCGATGAAGATCCTCAAGTCGCGGCTTTACGACCTCGAGCTCCAGAAGCGCCGCGAGGCCCAGGACAAGATCGAGGCTGGGAAGAAGGACATCGCGTGGGGCTCGCAGATCCGCTCCTATGTGCTCCACCCGTACAAGCTGGTTAAGGATCACCGGACGGGCTTCACCTCCTCGCAGGCCGAGGGCGTGCTCGACGGGGATCTCGATGATTTCATCAAGGCCTACCTCCAGTGGAAGTCGCTCGGGGGCGAGGTACAAGATACAGGAACGGACGACCTATGAACGACGACAAACTTACAGCTTCGGGGAAGATCATGAAAGAAAAGCACGTGCGCCGGTGGATCGAACAATTTTCGGAACAGATGACGGTCCGGCTCGAGAAACGCAAGAAGCTCGAGGAGATGGGCTCGAACCCGTACAAGAACGGGGTGAAGCCGAACACCACGTTCGAGTACCTGAACAAGCGCTACGAGCCCCTCACGAAGGACGAGATCGGCGAGACGCCGCGCTACCACATCGCTGCCCGGGTCCTCATGGTCCGCGACTTCGGCAAGGCCGCATTCCTCCAGTGCGACGACGGCACCGGCCGGTTCCAGCTCTACGTCAATAAGCAGGTGACCTCGGAGAAGGGGTTCGCCGAGTACAGGCTCCTCGACTACGGCGACATCGTCTACTGCGAGGGCGACGTCTTCAAGACCATGAAGGGCGAGCTCGCGCTCAACGCCCGCGAGCTCACGATCGTCACCAAGTCGATCCGGCCGCTCCCGGAGAAGTTCCACGGCCTCACGGACCAGGAGCTCAAGTACCGGATGCGCTACGTGGACATGATCATGAACCCGGAGACCCGCGAGAAGCTCAGGAAGCGCTCGGAGATCATCCGCTACATCCGCGAGTACTTCTACAAGGCCGACTTCCTCGAGGTCGAGACGCCGATGATGCATTCGATCGCCGGCGGCGCCGCGGCCCGCCCCTTCCGCACGCACCACAACGCGCTCAACATGGAGCTCTTCATGCGGATTGCGCCGGAGCTCCACCTGAAGCGCCTCATCGTTGGCGGCTACAACAAGGTCTTCGAGATGAACCGGTGCTTCCGGAATGAGGGCCTCTCGCTGAAGCACAACCCAGAGTTCACGTCGATTGAGTTCTATTGGGCCTACGCCACCTACCACGATCTCATGGACTTCACCGAGGACCTCCTCACGGGGATCGCCCGCGACGTCCTGAAGACCGAGATCGTCCGCTTCGGCACTCACGACATCAACCTCCGCGGGCCCTACGCCCGCCTCACGATGCGCGAGGCCGTGGCGAAGTTCACGGACTCGACGCTCGCGCAGGTGAACGACCGGACCCACCTCCTGGGCCTCCTGAAGGGCACGGACCTCGATCCGAAGAAGCTCGCGGCTACGAGCTGGGGCAAGCTCCTCGTCCACTGCTTCGAGGAGCTCGTCGAGGCGAAGCTCATCCAGCCGACGTTCATCACCGAGTACCCGACCGTGGTCTCGCCGCTGTCGCGGCGGAACGACGAGAACCCGGAGTTCGTGGACCGGTTCGAGTTCTTCATGAACGGCTGGGAGGTGGCGAACGCCTTCTCCGAGCTCAACAACCCGACGGACCAGCTCGACCGGTTCGCGGACCAGGCGATGGCCAAGGAGGCCGGCGACGACGAGGCGACCGACGTCGACTACGACTTCGTCCGGGCGCTCGAGTACGGCATGCCGCCGACGGCGGGGCAGGGGATCGGCATCGACCGCCTCGTGATGATCCTCACCGACAGTCACACGATCCGCGACGTGATCCTCTTCCCGCTGCTTAAGAAAGAACAGTTCTTCTCCGACGACGAGTGATGCGCTCCTACCGGTCCATCCTCCGCATCGTTCTCCACGGCCGGTCGGCGGGGAAGATCCTGCTGGCCACCGTGCTCAGCTTCACGTTCTCGATCGCCGTGATTCTCTGCACGTTCGGCCTGATGGACGGCTTCGACCACCTGCTGAAGTCGGGCCTGCGGCACTCCTCCGGGGACGTCCTCGTGACGAACCGGAAGGGCTTCTTCCCGGTCACCGAGGAGCTGCGGGGCCAGTTCGCGCAGGTGAACCCCCGCGCCGTCGCCCCGGTGATCCAGACCGAGGCGTTCGCGATGGCCGCTGAGGTGAGCAAGGGCGTCCTCGTCCGGGGCATCGACGATGAAACCTTCGCCCGGGCGACGGGCCTCGAGGTGACGGTTCCCCCGGGCGGGATCGTGATCGGCGCCGAGCTCGCGCGGCAGCTCCGCCTGAAGACCGGGGACGCGCTGGCGCTGACCTTCGGCAAGGGGAACGAGTCCCTCGAGTCCCTCCCGCTCATCCAGTCGTTCACCGTCCGGGGGATCGTCCGCCACGGGATCTACCAGAAGGACCTCCGCTTCGTGTACGTCTCCCGCGCCGATCTCGCGGCCCTTCTCGAGCTCGGCAACCGGGTTAATCTCGTGATTCTCACAACCCAGGACCCGACCGCGCCGCTCGCGTCGCTCGAGCCGATCCGCGCGGACCAGGAGCTCCTGCGGCGGGAACTCGACACGGGCTTCCTCGTCCGCCCGTTCTGGAACGAGTACGACTTCCTGATCGAAGCGGTGAAGGTCGAGAAGTTCTCGATCTCGCTCGTCCTCCAGCTCATCGTCGTCGTCGCGATTTTCAACATCGTCGCCTTCGTCATCTACATCATGGAGAAGAAGTCTCAGGAGTTCTTCTTCCTCCGGGCCGTGGGCCTCTCGCTCAACGCCCTGACGCGGTTCTGGTTCACCTCGGTCCTGATCATCTGGGCCGTCTCCTGCGCCGGCGCCTACGCCGGCTCGCTCGCGTTTAACTGGGCGCTGAAGCACGTCTCCTTCCTCCAGATCCCCGGCGAGATCTACGTCCTCTCGTCCCTCGACATCAAGCTCGACCGGATGGCCTACGTCACGGTCTACGGCGTGTCCCTGCTCTGGATCCTCTTCGCCGCGTTCGTCGGGTACCTGCGCCTCAAGCGCCGGCCCATCATCCAGGGCCTTCGCCAGGAGTTCAGCTCATGAGTTTCATCGTCCTCTCAAACGTCGAAAAGTCCTTCGGGCAGACGAAGGTTCTCCGCGGCCTTAACCTCAAGATCGACGCCCGTGAACTCGTCGCGATCCGCGGCGCCTCGGGCTCGGGAAAATCGACGCTGCTCTATCTCCTCGGGGGCCTCGACCAGCCGAGCTCGGGAACCGTCGTCATCGACGGAAAGAACCTCTCTGCGATGGGGGACGAGGGCCTCGCGCACTTCCGGAATGCGAACGTCGGCTTCGTCTTCCAGTTCCACTTTCTGCTCCCCTCGATGACGTGCAGGGACAACATCCTCCTTCCGGCCCGGATCGGCGGCCACGCGCTGGGGCCCGTCGAACGGGACACCGGCGAGCTCGCGAAGTACCTCGGGGTAACCCACTGCCTGGAGAAGTTTCCGTTCGAGATCTCGGGGGGAGAGCAGCAACGCATTAACATCATCCGCGCGCTCTCGCTCCGGCCGAAGATCCTCCTCTGCGACGAGCCGACGGGCAACCTCGACTCGAAGAATTCAGAGAAGGTCGCCACCCTCCTGAAAGGGCTTGCGGCCGACTTCGGTGCCACGCTGATGGTCGTGACTCACGATGATAAAGTTGCTTCTTTCTTTCCTCGCAAAATAGTCATTGAAGATGGTCAGATAATTGGCTAGAATTTTTGACTGCAAATAAAATTAGTTACATAGCCTCTTGCGTCGTTGATGGCTAAGGAATTTCTATTTTGAAAAAAGCGCATCTCCTCGTCCTTTTTATAGCGTGCCTGCTGCAGACGGGTTCTGTTTTCGCGCAAGAGATCATCGGCCCGATCAAAGAAATGTTCCGGGTCGACGGCATCGAGTTCACAGGTAACCGGAAGGTCGAGTTCGAGGCGATCCTCGAAAAGCTCGGGACGCGGCAGGACATGACGCTGGACAACTACCTCCTCCGGCGCGATCTCTCGCGCATCTACGACATGAAATACTTCGAGGAGGTCGAGGCCTACCACAAGGTCTCCGGCGACAAGAACATCCTCCTCTTCCGGCTCCAGGAAAAGCCGATCATCAGCAAGATCACCTTCGCCGGCAACGACGAGATCAACGACGACGACCTCAAGGAGCAGATCAAGACCAAGGAGTTCAACATCCTCGACGTCTCGACGCTCAAGAACGACGTGCTGCTGCTCCAGAAGCACTACGAGGAGAAGGGATACTTCCTGGCGCTTGCGTCCTACACTGTGACGGACAACAAGAACGGCTCCGTGGACGTCCGCTTCAACATCAAAGAGTGGGACAAGGTCCGGGTGAAGAAGATCACCTTCCTCGGAAACAAGCACCTCCCCGACGAGGAACTGAAGAACTTCATGCAGACGCGCGAGGAGTCGTACTTCTCGTTCCTCTCCGGCTCGGGGAACTTCAAGGAGATGAACTTCCAGACCGACGTAGAACGGTTGAAGTACTATTATAAGACCCGCGGCTACCTCCAGATCAACATTCAGAACCCCGAGGTCACGGCCTCGGAGGACAAGAAGTGGATCTTTATCACCGTGCGGCTCCAGGAAGGACCCCAGTTCTCCGTCAACGACATCTCGTTCAACGGCGA
>JBILTI010000165.1:0-5114 GCA_044371595.1 Bacteriovoracaceae bacterium | reverse complement strand
GTTCATTCGATCGAGCTGCGCCTGCATGTCCTTCATCTGGGCGACGAGGTCGGCCAGGAGTCCCTGCGTATCTCCCATCTGCTGGGACATGCTCTCGAAGCGCTTCTCCCGCTGGAGCTGTTCGGCGGATTTGATGCACGCGGTGGAAAGGAGGGACAGGAGCAGGAACGGGAGCAGGAACGGGAGAAGTTTTGTCATAAGAATCATACCTCGATGCGATGATTCGTGAATTCTACAAAACTTTTAACTATTCCGCATTACCTTCAAGGGCCTTTTTTCTCTTCGCCTGGTACTCGGCTTGCTCGGCGAGCTTTTTAGAAGCGAGCGCATATTCCTTGGCCTTGTTAAAGTACTTGCGGCGGTACGCGGATTTGGCCTTGAGGTAGAAGTCTTCGGCCTTGCGGTAGGTGTTCGGAGCGTGGACGTCGGCCCCTTCTTCCTTGGCGGCCATAAAGGCGGCTTGGGCGAGGCTCATTTCGATTTTAGGGCGTGTGGTGGTTAAACCACACGCTCCCAAAAGGAATAAGAAAAAAAGGAGAGGTAATCTCATCTAGCCTTATTTGGCAGTTACGACGAAGTTCGCGCGACGGTTCTGTGCCCAGGCAGCTTCATCAGAGCCCTGTGCCTTCGGACGCTCAGAGCCGTAAGAGATGGTAGAGATGCGCTTCGATTCGACGCCGAGAGCGACGAGGTAGTCGCGGACGGCCTTTGCCCGGCGCTCGCCGAGAGCGAGGTTATATTGACGACCGCCGCGCTCGTCGCAGTGGCCTTCGACCTGGACGTCGACGTTCGCGTTCGCCTTAAGGAAGTCGGCGTTGGCCTTGAGGGCATCTTTCGTGTCAGTTTCGAGGCTCGAGGAGTCGAAGCCGAAGTATACGGTCTTCAGGCCGCCGGCCTTGCCGCTATCAGAATCGCCGTTGAGTTCGAGTGAGAGACCTGCGTTAGCACCGTCAGCGCCGTTCGCCGCGCCGTCTTGGTTGTTCTTCGGCTTGTTAGAAGCACAGCCTACTGCAAGAAGGGCAACCATAAGAGTTGTGAAAAAACCGCGTGTGAACATTTAACTTCTCCTTTGAAGTATAGAAAAACTGATTCTGTAGAATTTAACGTTCGCATTATGCGCGGAATGGTATGTTTTTTAAAGTGAAAACTGAGAATAAAACTCGGGCGAAACTGCGGAAAAAAGGCGTCATGCGAATGACGGACGACAACACTGACCGTCAGGGGCTTGACAAATCAAACTTGTGCGCGTTGCGCCAAGTGGCTAAAAGTCTATTGCCTCGAAATTGGCATGAGCTTTGCTTGTTAATCGTTGTGTGTGTGTTGGAGTTAAAGAAAGGATTTTTTTAACTTCCGCTGATGTCTCTCGAAAAAAAGCCCGCCGTTATCGGCGGGCTTTTTTTATAGAGTACGAAAGACGAAGCTGCTGAGCGTTCTCATGCTCACGCTGGCCAGCGTGTCGTAGACCGGGTTTAACTCGTAGATCCCCATGAAGGGATGGTGCGACAGCGGAAGCGCCCGGTACCGCTCCCAGACGTCCTCGAGGTCCCGGAGGCTTAGGCCCCCCGGATTTACCGCGCTGACCCCCGGTACGAGCGCGCACTGCAGAGCATCCGCGTCGAGGCTGAAAACAACGGCCGTCTTGTCATCGACGAGTGTCCGGACGTCGCGGAACAGCTCGTCGAGTTTCGGGGTTCCGAGCTCCGAGGCCCAGAGGATCCGGCCTTCTCCGCCGGGCAACGGGGCCAGCGTCGAGAGCGAGTTCGCGAAGGGATGGAGGCCGATCTGAAAGAGGTGGAAGCGGTCCGCGAACGCCGCCGCGAACTGGCGGAACGGCGTGCCTGAGTGGGCCTCGTCGTCGGTCCTCGTGTCGGCGTGCGCGTCGACGTTGATCACCACGATCCGCTCGAAGCGCTCGCCGAGGGCCAGGAGGAGGGGGTAGACGTGATCGTGGCCTCCGCCAAGGTGGCAGAACCGCGGATATCCTTCCCGCGCGAGGAGGTCAGCGATCCGCCGGGCCTCCCGGCGCTGCGCCTCCCCGAAGTCCCGCCGTTCTTCCACCGGGTCTCCGACCTCCGCCTCGACCATCCGGTAGCGCCGGAGCTCCCGGGTGAGCGTGAAGCGACGAAAGGTTGAGAGAAAAGATTGGGGCGCGAAGCGGGCCCCGTTGCGGCCCCCGTTGCGGACCACGCCGGTGTCCGTGGAGCTCTTGAGAAACAGAACCGGCTCCCCGCCGCCGTCGCCGGAGACGAAGAGGGCGCCGACGGATTCTTCGAAGCGCTTTTGTGATTGAGTCGCGGGGGCCTTCGTCATAAAATGTTCTTATTTCCTACGCTGGATTTTTAATGACGTTGCCAAATCTCGACCGGACTGACAAGGACTCAATCAGGTGGTTTATTCTGCTACCGTCGGGCCACGAGGGGCCGTACTCCCTGAACCACCTCTCGCAGCTCCGGGAGAAGAAGAAGCTCTCGCCGCTCGTCCGCGTCTGGTGCGAGGGCCTCGCCGACGCCGTCAGTCTGGAGGCGGCGCTGCGCTTCGACCGCGACCTGCCGGCGGTGCCCCCGGCGGCATCCGCCGACGTCCCGGCCGCGGTTCCGCCGGTTCCTCGGGGAATCGGGGCCCGCGACGCCGGAGCGCCGGGCCCCGAAGACCTGCCACCGCCGGTCCCGGTCGCGGCGGCGACGGCGGATGACGGTCCGCCGCCGTTCGTGCCGCCGGTCGGCTCGGCGGTCGTGACGATCCCCCGGACCGCGCTGGTCCTGGCCGTCGGCTTCGGCGCGGTCGTCCTGGCGACGATTCTGACCGTAAAGGGCCGGGAGCAGTTCGTTCTGCGCCGCCTCCCCCGGATGACGCCGGAGCTCCACCAGCGGATCCTCCGCGAGAACGTCTTCGACGGCTGGCGCCGGCCGGTGTTCTTCAGAGAATACGTCCCCCGCGATCACTCGCGGATCTGGCTCGTCACGACGGGCTTCCAGACCTGCGACGTCGAGGCGTCGTTCACGTCGGTCCCGGACCGGCTCCTCTCGCTCGCCGACGCGAAGGTCTCCTTCGTCTCCCGGGGCCGGCTCGCGGGCCACGTCGCCGAGCTCTCCACGTTCGACTTCCGGACCGGTGCGAAGCTCGTCCCCGGCCTCTACGAACTCGACGTCAAGGCCGTCGACTGCCGCTGGGACGGACTCCTTCCCCGGCTCATGAATTTCTTCGCGGGCCCGGCGCCCGAGTACCTCGCTCGGACGAGGGTGGTCCTCTATTCCGAGGGCCCCCTGGCGTTCCACGAGACCCTCGGGAAGCTCCTCAAGAAGAAGGAAGAGCGGATCATCCGCGAGAATGGGGAGGCGGCCCTCTTCTGGCAGGACCTGCAGCAGAAGTTCGAGACCCTCGAGGCGGTCACGCTCCAGATCGAGCAGCATCTCCTCGACTACCTCGACGCCGCCCCAGAGGCGCTCCGCGGCCGGACGAAGGGGATGGTCGACGAGTACACGCGCAAGTACGGAACGTTCCTGACCTCCTTCGTGGTGGAAAACGAAGGGCGGAGCCGCCGCGGCGTCGGAGCGGCGGTCCAGGCGAACTACGACCTCGAGATCCGGACCACGACGAAGAAGATCGGCTTCGAAACCATGAAGTTCATCGAAGAGGTGATGGCGCTCAAGAAGGCCCCCTCTAAGCGGCAGCAGGCGCAGCTCCGGGAACGCGTGCGGAAGATATTCGCGCCGCTAAAAAAAGAGCTCAGCCAAAAATTAGTCCAGGTTTCGCTGGATCAAGCGAGGTAACCGGAAACGTCTCCCGGGTCTCGAACTCGTTCGCCGACTTCTTGCGGAGCCGCGCGCCCCAGACCTTTATGTCGTGCTCGAAGACCATCGTCAGGTCCCGCTCCACGATGAAGTCGTAGAAGCGGACCTTGTCGAGGGTCGTCTGGCCCGGGGCGATGTCGTAGCCCATGACCCAGGGAACTGGGACGTGGGCGCTCGTCGGAACCAGGTCGGCCATATAGATGAACCGTTCGTCGTACGGGTGCACGAGCCAGGGGGTGTGACCGTGGGAGCACCGGAACGAGACCTTTTCTTCCCCATCGACGAGGACGGTGCCCTCCTCTCCGGTCAACCAGTGGACCTTTCCCTCCCGGTCGGCCCGTTCGATGAGCGGTTTGAAGAACTGAGAGTAGAACGATCCCGCGTCACGGAGAGTCGGGCGCAGAGCGTAGTCATAATGTTGTCGGTGAATATGGAGCGTAGCGTTCGGGAAAACGGGGCGGTGCTCCCCGGCTTCCTCTCCGAGGCCCCCGACGTGGTCAAAATGGAGGTGGGTGACGATCAGATCGGTGACGGCGTCGGGGCCCAGGTTAAAGTTCGTCCGGAGCGCCTCGATCAGCGGGTTCTTCGGGCCCTCGACGCCGAAGCGGTCGTCAAACTTTTCGCCGTGATAGTCGCCGATTCCTGTGTCGACCAGGATGTTTCTGGTCGGGGTCTGGATCAGCATGACACGAAGGCTTAACTGGATCCGGTTCAGCTCGTCTGCGGGGATGAACTTCGACCAGAGGGGCTTGGGGATGATTCCGAACATGGCCCCTCCGTCGAGCTTGAAGACCGCCGGGTGAAGAATGGCATAACGTTTTGACATAACACCTCGCGCCTCCATCATGCCCTTTTAATTCCTCGTTTTTCAAGACCTTTTCATTGTCTGACTTTAGAAAATGCCTATAATGTGACCTATTCAAATGTAGTTTTAAGGAGAGCCTATGAATGTTCATGAGTACCAGGCCAAAGACCTGATGCGACAGTTTAACATCGCGGTCTTAAAAGGTGGCGTGGCCAACACTCCGGCGGAAGCCGTAGCGGTGGCGAAGCAGCTAGGTGGAAGCATCTGGGTTGTGAAGGCCCAGATCCACGCCGGCGGCCGGGGGAAAGGCGGCGGCGTTAAGCTCGCGCGCACGCTCGAGGAAGTGGAGAAGCACGCCAAGGACATCCTCGGCATGCAGCTCGTGACCCATCAGACCGGGCCGGAAGGCAAGAAGGTGCTGAAGGTCCTCGTCGAACAGGGCTGCGACATCGACCACGAGTATTACTGCGGGATCGTCCTCGACCGGACCGTCGGTAAGGTCGCCATGATGGTCTCGA
>JBILTI010000246.1:0-4140 GCA_044371595.1 Bacteriovoracaceae bacterium | reverse complement strand
TCCGGGGGAACAGCACGGAGATCCTCATGCAGGTGGTCCTCCAGAACATCCCCCCCGAGGAGCGCCGGCGCCTCGAAGAGCTCCTCCGCGCGCACAGCAAGATCTCCCTCGAAGACGCGGCGATGCTCGACAACGTCCACCTCCGGAAGTGGTCCCTCTATCACAAGCTCGGCGAGAACCGGGAGGAGGCCGTCCGGGGACTCTTCGCGCTCCGCGATCAGTCCGCGCAGAACGGGCTCTCCGAGGTCGTCCGCGACGTCGACCGTACGCTGGCCCGGGTCACCGGCGACGAGGAGCTCGAGAACTTCGTCTTCTTCGGAACCCCCTACCGGGCCTTCCTGGGCCGCTTCAACATCCGGAACATCCGGACGCCGATCCACGTCGACGTCACAAAGGACACGGGCCAGATCGCCCGCCCCGGAGGGACGAAGCTCCGGGTGAAGAAGAGCAACGCGTTTCGCCTCGCCGACCTCTGCGAGGAGTTCGACTACTCGCTCACCGTCAAGGTGCTCCTCGCGATCCTCCGCGACTTCTACCGGGCGCCGACGACGGTGGAGATCTTCGACAGCGTGTATCCGACGGAGTACTTCCACCCGGTGACCTCGCTCAAGAAGGTGAACCAGCTCGTCTTCCGGTTAAACGACCAGCTCCGGAGCGCGGGGTATCCGTTCACCGTCGTCCAGAAGCGCTCCGGCTACCACATCGAGGCCGCGCAGAACCTCACGTTCATCCTCGACGAGCCCGCGGACCGCACGCTCCTCCGCTCGGGGGAGGACCACCTCGCGGGGAAGCTCCGGAAGCTCGTCCCGGGAAAGTTTACGCTGCAGGAGTTCCTCGACGAGACCGGCTACAAGCGCCGGACGGCGCAGCTTCTGTTGAAGAATCTCATCGACCGCGAGATCCTCGTCCGCCAGGGTCGGACCACGAAGACGTTCTACACCTGGGCACAAAACGACAACCGGCCGGGGTAACCCCGGCCGGCGTCTTAGAGAGCGATGTTCGGAGAGCGATTAGTTTCCGCCGCCGTTAGAGTCGGTGACCGGAGCACAAGCGTAGCCGATGAGCCGGAAGCGACGGCCGATGACGCCCTGGACGTAGTCCGGGTAGAAGCAGTTAGCTTCGGCCTCTTCCCAGGTCTTGAAGACCGAGAAGTAGTCGGACTTGCCGCGACGGATGGTCGGAGCGAAGTTGCACGGCTCGGTGTAAACGATTTCGGTGTTTTCGCCGGAGCCGATGACCCGGGCGTCGGCGCAGCCGCCGACGACCGTTGTGAGACCGCCGGCGGCGATCACGTCTTCCGCGCCGGTGCCGGCGCCGTCCTGCGCGAACGCAGTGGCAGAGAGAGAAACGAGAATTGCGAGAGCGAGAGTTTTCATAAGTCCTCCTCAGGATCTTTGTTTTGGGACAGTGCCCGTGTTCGTGAGTAGAAATTACCGACCCCAAGGCGAAATCACGAATTATAAATTTTACACATGTCTAACGGGGTGCTCCCTCTCTTTAAAAAAGAAACGCCCAGGGATGAACCCCGGCCGCAACCAACCAACGAGAGAGCCTGTGAGAGATAGAAATTAGTTCGAAGAACCGTTCGCGTCTGTAACAGGACCGCAAGACCAGCCGATGAGCTTGATGCGGGCGCTGACAACCGCCTGAACGGTGTCCTTGATGTTACACTGAGCTTCAGCGGCTTCAACCGATGGGAAGACGGTGATGTACTTAGACTCGGCTTACCGGCGCGGAGACGTCGGGGCCGTCTGGCACGGCCCGATGTAGACGATTTCAATGTTCTCGCCGGATCCGATGACGCGAACGTTAGCGCAACCGCCGGCGATAGTTGTAAGGCCGCCAGCGGGGATCAGGTCTTCAGCGCCGTAACCAGCTCCGCCGTCGTCGGCGAAAGCAGCTGTAGCAGAGAGAGCAACGAATACGAAAGTTTTCATGTTATCCTCCTCAGGATGTTATGTTTGGAACTCTGCGGTTCCGTTGGTTGTCTGAGGAGAATTTAGTCTAATTCGGCACAGCTTTTGAATTACATGCTTTACGTAAGGCGTTAGTCACGGATTCGTACTTCGAGAAGCTCCACTTCGAAGGACAGATTCGAGTGCGGTTTAATCAGCGTCCCGATCTGCCGCTCCCCGTACGCGAGATGCGCGGGCACGAAGAGCTTCCGCTTCCCGCCCTCGCACATGCCGACGAGGCCCAGGTCCCAGCCCTTGATCACACGGCCCGTGCCGAACACAAACTGGAAGGGCCTGCCCTTATCGAGTGACGAATCGAACTTCGTACCGTCGTCGAGGAAGCCGGTGTAGTGAACCAGGCAGAGCGCCCCGCGGGACGTCTCCTTACCCGCGCCGATCTGGAGGTCCGTTATCTTAAGTTCTTCCATTGATTCTTCCTACGATCCCCCGTGATCGCTCACGCGGGGAAGATTGAGTTCGTTCCAGCGGAGCATTCCTCCCGCCATGCTATAGGCCCGGGTAAAGCCAAGGTCCCGCGCCCGTCGCGCCGCTTCGAGGGAGCGCTTTCCCGAGCGGCAGACGAAGATCGTATCCCGGTTCGGGTCCTCTCCGAGGAGCCGTTCCCGGAACGCCTCGCCGAGGGGAATCAGCCGCGCGCTCGGGATGTGACCCAGGTCCCCGTTGAACTCGTCTTCGCCGCGCACGTCGATGACGGTGACCTGCCCGAGCCGGGGATGAATCTCCTGCGCCGAAACGACCGGAACCCCCTCGAGGAGTTCGGGGGCGAGCGGCGCGAAGACGTCCGGGAGGCCGCAGGCGACATTGGCCGGGACGGCCTCCTGGATCTTCTTCGGATACGCGAGCTTGAGGTTCGCCATGAGTTCGACGAACTCGTCCCGGGTCACCCCGTCCCGGAGGCGGGGATTATACGAGCGCTCGAGGCCGATGGTCGAGCGTGTGAATCCCTTGTAATCGTGGCCCGGGAACACCTCCGTTTCTCCCGGGAGGGAAAAGAGCTTCGTCCGGACGCTGTCGTACAAGCGCGCGGCGGAGCCTTCCTGAAAATCCGTCCGGCCGCAGCCCCGGATCAGTAGAGCGTCACCGGTGAAGACCCGGTTCCCGATGACGTAGGAGAGGCAGCCGCTGGTGTGTCCCGGCGTGTGGAGCACGCGAATCCGGTGCGCGCCGAGGGACAGCTCCTGTCCGTCGTTCAAATGAAGGTCCACGCAGGCGAGGTCGTAGGCCGCGGAGACCCCGATCTTCGCACCGGTATGGCGGCGGAGTTCGCCGGCGCCGGTGACGTGATCCGCGTGGACATGGGTATCGAGGACGTACTTCAGGGAGACCCCGAGATCCCGGAGGAGCGACAGATCGCGCTCGACCATTTCGATCACCGGATCGATGATCGCCGCCGCCCCCGACTCCGGGTCGGCTACGACGTAGGTGTACGTCGAGGTTTCCTTTTCGAAGAGCTGGTGAAAGATGAGTTCGCTCATGGGGACCTCCCCGCGGTTAGTTGGAAAAGTTTCATTCCGGCGACCATCGCGCCGACGAAGAACAGATACTCGGCCGTCCCCGAGGCGAGGCCGACGATGCCGGGGCTCGGGCAGATTCCCGCCCACCCCCAGCCGAGGCCGAAGCTCATCGCCCCGAGGACGAGGCGCCAGTCTAGCGCCGTCTTCGTCGGCAGGTCGAAGCGCGGCGCCAGGAGCGGCGAGGGCCGCCGGCGGATCAGCTGGTAGGCGACGCCGTGGACCGCGATCGCGCCGGCCATGACCCCGAGGAGCGACGGGTCCCAGTCGCCGGCGACGTCGAGGAATCCCTTCACGATTCGCGGCTGCGTCATCCCCGAAAGACCCAGCCCCAGGGCGAAGACGAGACCCGTGACGAAGGCAACGAGGTTTTTCATATGCCTCCCCGCAGCCCCTTGAAGGCGGCCGCCGATAAGACCCCGAACGCGATGAAGGTCGCGGTCGCGAGGAGCGACCGCGGCGAGAGCCGGGAGATGCCGCAGACGCCGTGGCCCGAGGTACAACCGTTCCCCAGGAGGGTTCCGAAGCCGACGAGGAGGCCCGCGGCGACGTAGTCACCGATCCGCGTCCGCGTCGCGACCGCGAAGACATCCGGCGCGAAGATCCGGAGCAAGGTCCCTCCGGCGACCAGGCCCGCGAGGAAGAGGAGCCGC
>JBILTI010000163.1:0-5168 GCA_044371595.1 Bacteriovoracaceae bacterium | reverse complement strand
GACGCTAAGGCCCAGAGCCTTCGCGGCGCCGACCGCGACCCGGGCCTCCTCGGGGGAGATCTCCACCGGCACGGCCGAGCCGCCGCGGTGGAGGTTAGAACGGAACTCTCCCTCCTTCGCCCGCCTCATCATGCTCGCGACGACGCGATCTCCGATCACGAAGGCCCGGATGTCGCAGCCGTTGCTCTCCTTGATGAACTCCTGCACCAGGAAGTGGGCCTTCATCTGCCGGAAGCCGTCGATGATGCTCTCGGCCCCCTTGTGCGTGTCGGCGAGGATCACGCCCTTCCCCTGTGTGCCCTCGAGGAGCTTGATCACGCACGGGGCGCCGCCGACCATCCGGATGAGCTTCTCAGTCATCTTCGTCGAGTGGGCGTAGCTCGTCACCGGAAGGCCGATCCCGGAGCGGGAGAGGATCTGGAGGCAGCGGAGCTTATCCCGCGAGCGGGTGATCGACGTCGATTCGTTGAGCGAAAAGACGCCCATCATTTCGAACTGCCGAAGCACCGCCGACCCGTAGTGGGTAATCGACGCGCCGATCCGGGGTATCACGACGTGAAACTCGTCGAGCCGCTCGTCGCGGTAATAGACCATCGGCTTAGAGCTCGTGATGTTCATGTAGCACCGGAGGGGGTTCACCACCCGCACCGCGTGTCCTCGGGAGAGCGCGGCCTTCACCAGCCGGTGAGTCGAATAGATCTTCGGGTTACGCGAGAGGATTCCAATCTTCATCTTGCCCTCCGTGGACGGTCCCTTAAGTCTAATCCGAAAGCTCGCCCAGAAGTAGCGTTTTCAGCTCTCGGACCCAGTCCGGGTACTGCTCTTCATAATAGCGGTCGCAGTCGAGTCGGGGGAGCAGCGCGCGGGCGCCGCGCCCGCGCAGGTACTCGTCGAAGTCCTTCCCGGCCTGGCAGAAGTGCGGATAGTACGGGTCGCCGAGGCCGATCACCGCGTACCGGAGGTGAGACAGGTCCAGGTCCTCACCGAACTTCAGGAAGCTCATCCACTCCGAGGCGTTGTCCGGGGGTTCGCCGTCGCCGTAGGTGCTGGTCACGACGACGAGGTGGTTGACGTGGCGCAGTTCCTCGGGTTCGAGGTTCCCCATGTCGTGGACCTCGACCGGGAGTTCGTTCCCGAACGCTTCGCCGATCACGTGGGCGAGGTTCCGCGCGTTACCGGTCTGGGAGCCCCAGACGATCTTGACCGGCCTCATCAGTTCCGGCGGATCTTCACGGCCTCGTAGCCGGCCTTCTTGATCGCGGTCTTGATCTCGGCGTCGGTAAGCTTCCGATCCTTCAGCTCGCTGAACCGGGCCTTCTTCTCTTCGAGGCTGACGGTGATGTTCTCGGCTTTCTCCGTCGCCTTCAGCTCCTTCGTGATCGCCTCGACGCACATTCCGCAGCTCATCCCGCTCACGTCGACCTCGACCTTGGCGGCGAAGGCCGAAAGCGACAGCGCGAGCCCAACAAAAAACGATGACATTTTCATAGCTTACTCCCGGCAAATGCCTGAACAATTTATGGGCTATTATAGACGAGTTCCCGCGTAAGATGTATATCGTAGGGATGAAAAAAGTCTGGGACCGGCTGGGAATCGCCTTTTCTACCGCCTGCGTGATCCACTGTATCGCGGTGGCCTTCCTTCCGGTTTTATACCCGGCGATCTCGACGTACACCCATTCCACCTGGATCCACGTCATCGTCGGCCTGGTCATCCTCTTCACGTCGCCGCTCGCGTTCGTTCCCGGGTACCGTAAACATGGCCTGACCTGGATCCTCGGAGCGGCCACGGGGGGCCTTTCGCTGATCCTCCTGGGAGTCCTCCTGGAGGGCCAGACGACGGATCAGGTGAGCCACGGCTTTTCGATCATCGGGTCGATGATCCTCGTCTTTTCACATGCAAAGAATCTCCAGCATTCCCATCGTCATAAACACCAATGCTGCTAACCTTAAGATTTCTTTGACTCACGCCAATATTGGCGTACTCGCGATAAGAATTATAGGGTTAAACACCTCGATATATTCTATAATTTCGAGATCTTATGTCCCTAAATCCATAACAATTCATCGATAAAATAACTATCATGCTCCGCCATCACCGCGAAGCCGCCGGCCTCGGCCGGAGCGGGCTCGCGGAGAAGCTGAACCGTCCATCGACATCATCTACCTCCTCTCGAAGGAGCTAAACTTCGAACTGAAAAACCTCTTCGTTCCGCACGAGCTGCAGACGAAGATTCCGGGCTTCAAGATCATTCTTCTCGAGGAAGAGAAGGACTTCGAGGCCGACGTCCTCCAGTCGGGGCCCTTGGAGATCTTCGCGTCCCCCGAGTTCCGGGTGCTCCATGAGACCGGCGACCTTAAACACATCCGGAACTGCGAGCCCTTCCTCCGCGCCACCTCCCCGATGGGGATCTCGGCGCCCCGGAATACGATCATAAACCCCGCGGCCCAGAAGCTCACGGGGATCCAGCTCGACACGATTCCGACCTGGTCGACGCAGAAGGATCCGATCAGCCACGGCCTCGCCTGGGCGAACATGATCGATTTCCCGAAGTGCTACTACGAGCACGTGACCCACTCGCACTTTCCGAAGGGCAAGGGGCCCCTCTTCCTGAAGGGGATCTTGACCAACACCAACGGCAACTACCTGGCCCTCGGCGCGGGGCGGATCAAGTACTTCGAGGAGTAGGCCGGGTCTTCGGGCGGCGACGCGCACCTCGAGGAGGTCTTCTCTAGCTCGAGCTGCTGCTCGAGGTTCTTCAGGTGCGTGACGTCGGTGCGAATAGAAACGTATTGATAGATCTCGCCGCTCTCGAGGGCGAACGGAACGATCGTCGTCGCCATCCAGTACACGCTACCGTCCTTCGCGCGGTTCCGGAGCTCGCCCTTCCAGATCTTCCCCGCGGAGATCGTGTCCCAGAGCTCGCGGAAGAACTCCGACGGGTGGTACCCGGAGTTAAGGATCTGATGGATCGCGCCGACGAGCTCCTCCCGCCCGTACATCGAGACCCGGCAGAAGAGATCGTTAACGAACGCGATGACGCCGCGGACGTCGGTGACGGCGATGATCGCGTGCGCGTTGATCGCATTGAAGTACGCGTCGGATTGAACGAGCATCGGATCGCTCCCCCGGGGGAGCTCGGGCCGCCGGACCACTGGAGCCCCATTTTCTTGATGAACTCGGCGACCGAGGTCCCCATAGTCTTCGTGGTCACCGCGACCTGCTCGGCGGCCCCCCGGATGCCCTTCGCGGTCTTCGTCGAGTCGAGGGCCACCTGGGAGACCTGGGCGATGTTCAGGTACACGTCCTGCGTCCCGCGGTTCGCCTCGGCCACGCTGCGGGCGATCTCCGCCGTGGCGGCGTTCTGCTCCTCAACGGCCGCGGTGGCGGTCTGTCGGACGAGCTCCTTGACTTCGTTGGCGACGACGGCGAAGCCCTTCCCGGCCTCGCCGGCCCGGGCCGCTTCGATCGTCGCGTTAAGCGCGAGGAGATTCGTCTGCTGGGCGATCGACGTGATGACCTTAACCACCTGACCGATCTTCTCGCTCGACTTCGAGAGCGAGTTCATCGTGAGTCCCGCCTGCGTCGTCTGCTTGTCGGCCCCGCGGGAAATGTTCGAAGATTCCTACACGAGCTGGTGATCTCGCGGATCGAGTGCCCCATCTCCTCCGCCCCCGCCGGCGACAGGATGACTTCCTGGATCTCCCGAGGGATCTTCG
This sequence comes from Bacteriovoracaceae bacterium, assembly GCA_044371595.1. Classification (GTDB taxonomy): domain Bacteria; phylum Bdellovibrionota; class Bacteriovoracia; order Bacteriovoracales; family Bacteriovoracaceae; genus Peredibacter. The sequence goes on along the minus strand of JBILTI010000163.1, from coordinate 1,449 downwards.
CCTGGTCGGTGATCACCGACCAAGTCGCCATCGCGCCGATGTGGTTCCGCGCGCGGTCGAAGACCGGTGAGACGTCGAGGACCAGCGTATCCCGGCCGCGAGAGATGTTGCTCCTCATCGGCAGATTCTTCGCGTCCGAGAGGATCCGTCGCTGGTGCGAGGGATTCTTGTGGAAAACGTCAAATACTCCTCTCAATTATGACCGGGCGAAAAATATTATGAAACTCTTGATCCTCTCCTGAAAAAAATTAAGCCCACCCTTTTTTTGCGTTATTTACTACGTTTGGATTAAGCGCTCAATGTCGGACTAAACCTTCTCCAGTTTTTCAAGTATCCGTAATTCCTCCCGAGACTGAAGTTTGCCTAAAAATAATTTCCGACCAAACTTGCCCTTAAATAGTTGGAAGTGAAAATCCATTTCACCGGGAAGAACTTTCCCGGCGTTGCCTCAGGAAGGGCAGCAATCAAAAAAGGAGTTTTCATGATGAAACCGATTTCCTCTCTCGCTTTCGGGGCCGCGCTCCTCGTATCGCAGTCAAGCTTCGCGCAGGTCCCGACCCTCGCCACCACCTGGACCACCGACGTCTACGTCGCCAATGGAACGACCACTCAGCGCGACAAGCTCGACCGCGCCGAGCAGAAGATCCGCGAGATCGTCCGGAGCCAGGCGTTCAAGGACCGCGTGATCAACCACACCTATAACGGCGTCAAGCGGTTCGTCGATAACCAGGGCCTCACGAACACGCAGATCTACTACCGCATTCTGAACGGCGCGGAGACACTCCTCCCGACGAAGGATAACGAGATGGACCTCAAGATCAAGCTCTACTACGAGGCCTCGTCCACCGTCGGCTACACGTCGAGCTCGAGCTCGTACATCAACATGAACACGAAGTTCCTCAACAACTACACCGTCTCGGAGACCGCGAAGACGATGATGCACGAGTGGCTCCACAAGGTCGGCTTCAGCCACGCCCGGTACTACTCGACGAGCCGCGACTACTCCGTTCCCTACGGCGTAGGCCGGATCGTCATGGAACTCGCCCGGGCCACCCTCTAAGAAAAGGACATGAAAATGAAAGTATTCATCCTCACCCTCTCTCTTCTCAGTTCCATCTCTTCCTTCGCGGAAGTGCGCCGCGAGTTCGACGAGGCGACCGAAAAGCGGTGCCACTCGGAGCTCAAGGCCCTCGGCTGCGTAAAAGACGAAACCGAGAACCCGAGCTGCGCGGAGCTTAACAAGCAGAAGCTAAGCGGCGGCTGCCATTCGCTCTTCGAGGCGAAGAAAACGAAGTAATCCGAAGAGGGGCCTCCGGGCCCCGCTTCATTTCAAGGCAAAAAAAAAGGCTCCGTTAGGGGCCTTTCTTTTTGAAATGTTCTGGGAGATTACTTCTTACCGTACTTCTTCTTGAAGCGGTCAACGCGGCCTTCGGTATCCATAACCCGCTG
>JBILTI010000414.1:0-2799 GCA_044371595.1 Bacteriovoracaceae bacterium | reverse complement strand
TCGGCCGTGAGGATGGGCCGCGTCTTGTTCTTGCCGGTCGGGTCACCGATCTGGGCGGTGTAGTCGCCGATCAGGAAGTAGATCTCGTGCCCGAATTCCTGGAGGAGCCGGAGCTTCTGGAGCACGACGGTGTGGCCCAGGTGGATGTCGGGCCGGGACGGATCGGCCCCGAACTTCACGACCAGCGGCTTCTGCTTCTCGAAGGACTTCGTGAGCTTCTTCAGGAGCTCTTCCTCCGGGAGGATCTCGAACGCCCCCCTCTTAAGTTCTCTAAGCTGCTGCTCGGGGGAAATCGTTATGCGGGCCATGGGTTCTCCTTTAACCCGATCATTCTAGACGACCCCGTGAGTTTCGTGAACCGTTTTCGCATCATGGCGACGGGGGTCAAAGCGACCATTCCCGCCAGCCGACCCGGACGAGCCACGCTTCGAAGTCCCGCGTTCTCGCGGCCGAGTCCCGCGGGGGCCGGTCCCGGAGGTTTAGCCCCGCGGAGACCGCCACCGGAGCGAGGCCCATCGAGCGGCGCCGGAGGTCGAGCCGGTCGGGGTCCTCGACCGGCGTCCGGCGGAGTTCGCCGTCCACCCAGTCCGGGTTGGTGCCATAGAGCTGGGGCCTTCCCTCGTAGTAAGCGACCCGGTCTTCGATGGGGCCAGGAGATCGAGCGGATAGTCGTTCTGCCGGCCGCGAGCCGGAGCTCCCGGAGACAGTCGCGGACGAAGAGCGGCCAGGCCCCGGCGTGGAAGACGATGGGCCAGGAGGGCCGCACGCCGGTGTCCCTCGCGTTGCTCGGGACCGGAAAGCCGCGGGACCGGATGAGCTCCGCGAGGCGGCGGGCGTTGTTCAGGTGAACCTTTTCGAGCTCCGGGTGGTAGCCGTCGCTAAGGATTCCGCGCTCCCGGAGTAGCTCCGTCATCCGGTGGTCCTGGTCGACGAGGAACTTGAGCTTTTCTTCCCAGGTTACGTCGAACACGAGGTCCCCCTACTTAAAGGAGTTAAAGACGAAGTAGTTTTCGAGCGGATCCTGGGAGTCGCTCGCGAGCTTGAAGACCGACACGGCCGGCCGGTACTTCCCCATCAAGTTCGTCTGCCCGGTCTTAAAGAGCTCGACCGAATGATGATAGCAGAGCCGGATCGCGACGGGCCGGTCGGCTGGTAGATGTGGTCGAGGTGGCTGCCGGGCGTCTTGAGGCCGCCGGTGCGGCAGACCTGCAGCACGGGCGGCGGAATGCAGCAGCGAAAACGGCATAAAGAAAAATTTAGGGAATAATTGACTCGATCAACCTGATAATTTCGGAGCGAGAGGCCTTATAATCGCGGTAACGGGAGCGAAACACATGCGAGTCATCTACTTCGACGGCGTCTGCGGACTATGCAACCGATTCGTAGACTTTATCCTCAAGATCGATCGCCGCCGGCGGTTCACGTTCTCGCCCCTGCAGAGCGATTACGCGAAGGCGAACCTTCCGTCCGCCTACACGCAGGATCTGAAGTCCGTCGTCTACCAGACCGAGGACGCGGTCTACGTCCGCTCCGAAGCCGTCATGCGAATCCTCTGTGACGTCGGCGGCGTATGGCGGGCCGCGGGGCTTGGGGGTGTCCTTCCGGCGTCCATCCGGGACCGCGCCTACGACCTCGTGGCGGAAAACCGCTACAAGCTCTTCGGCCGCAAGGAAACGTGCCGGCTCCCCACCCCAGAGGAGCGCTCGCGCTTTGTCATCTGAAGACAAACTTAAACGATTTATGTGAGCGCTCGCGGAAACCAAATGCTTTCTTAATTCAACTCACCGCCGTTTAACTTATAGTTTTTGTCGGCCATAACAAGACAAATTTTTTTCGCGAGGTAAAAATGAAAAAATTTGTCCTGTTAGTCATTAGTTGTCTGCTTCTTCTCGTCGACGCCCGCGCCTTCGATCCCCGCCTGCTGGCGAACAACAAGGAGGCCATCTCCCGGGAGCTGAGCGCGCGCGCGCGCGCCGACGCCGAGGTCTGGGCGTCCCGGCATCGCCTCGGCCGCGAGCTCCGGACCGCGGCGACGAAGACCCTGTCGGCGTCGTTCAAGGAGCTCGAGCGCATCGAAACCACCTGCGACCTGGGCCTCGTCGACCAGCTCTTCAAGGACGCCGAACGAAACGGCGTCGTATCGAGCAAGGGAGAGCTCCTGGACTTCGCGGCGTGGATCCGCGCCGAGGATCTGATCGACGACATCTTTTACAAGCTCCTCCGCGACGCGACCGTCGTAAGGCTCGACTTTGAGAACAACGCGGCGCTAAGACCGGGCCCCCGGCCCCTGAACCTCCTCACGCGGCAGAACGCGAACGTAGACCTCGTGAAGTTCTTTGAGCCGGTGAAGACCTGGCCCGACGACGTCAAGAGCTGTTCCCTCGAAACCTACTTCAAGTTAACGACCGGAGTGACGGCCAAGAACGCCAACGACCGCGACGGCCAGATGCTGAAGCTCCACCACCTCGCCTACCGGAACGGCGTCATCTCGCTCGAGACGTTCAATCGCCTCGAGACCCTGCGCAAGCGCGCGGTCCTCTCTTGGCCGATCTACTTCAAGCGCTACGCCGACGTGATCAACAACGCGAAGGATAAGCTGACGAAGACGCCGGAGGCGAGGGCGGAGACGAACTTCACCGTCGAATACGTCTCCCGGCGCGACGGCGTCACGAAGCGCGAGAACCTATTCCAGCGCTACAATAGCACGCAGATCGTGATCCTAGCGCAGATCATCGAGAAATCCGCGAAGCGCATGGACGCGAAGCGCGCGTCGATCAACTGGCAGTACACCGACGACCC
>JBILTI010000162.1:0-5197 GCA_044371595.1 Bacteriovoracaceae bacterium | reverse complement strand
TCGCTTCATCACGGCGGCGGCGTCGGAATGGGCTTTTCCCAGCACTCGGGCATGGTCATCGTCTGCGACGGTACCCACGAGATGGACGAGCGCCTGTCCCGAGTCCTGAACTCCGATTCGGGCATGGGCATCGTCCGGCACGCGGACGCGGGCTACGACATCGCCCTAACGGTGGCCCGGGATCCGGCGACGAAGATCAAGTTTCCCTCGCTCTAGGAAGGACCGATGCTCAAGGCTTACACGGACCTGAACCAGATCGTAACGTTGAAGGGCGCCCATCAGAAAGACGGGCGCCGCCTCACCCCCGAGGACCTCGCGATCGTCTCCAACGGCGCCGTCGTCTTCGACGAAACGAAGATCCTCTGGGTCGGAGAATCCGAGCGCTTCCCCGAGCAGTACAGGCCCCTGGCCCGCTCCCTCCGGGGGCACGTCCTGACCCCCGAGCTCGTCGACTCGCATACGCACGTCGTCTTCGGGGGCGACCGCGCCCAGGAATACGCGGACCGCCTGAACGGGACCTCCTACGAGGAGATCGCCAGGCGCGGGGGCGGCATCCTCTATACGATGCGCATGACCAACGAGGCACCCCTCGAAGACCTCTACGCCGCGGCCTGCGAACGGATCGACCGGATCCATTCCTACGGTGTCGGCACCGTCGAAATCAAATCCGGCTATGGGCTTAACTTCGACCGCGAGTTCGAAGTTTCGATGCTGATCGATCGATTGAAAAAAGAATATCGTCACCGCGTGCACATCTTTAACACGTACCTCGCCGCCCACGACGTTCCCAAGAGCTTCGAGAGTTCGACGACGTACCTCGAGAAGGTCGTCTTGCGGCTCCTCGAGGAGCTCGCCCCGCTCGGAGTAATCGACGCCGTCGACATCTTCCACGAGAAGAGCTATTTCTCGGCGGCCGACGTCCGCGCTCTCTTTGGTAAGGCCCGGGAACTCGGCATTCCCTGCAAGATCCACGCGGACGAACTTAACGACAACGGCGGCGCCGAACTCGCCGTGGAACACGCGGCGCTCTCCGCCGACCACCTTCTGAAGATTTCCACCGAGGGGATCCGTTCCCTCGCGGCGTCAAAGACCGTTGCAACGCTGCTTCCGGGAACGGCGTTTTTTCTCGGTAAACCGCTCGCCCCGGCGCGCGCGCTCCTCGACGCGGGGGCCCGGGTCGCGATCGCCTCAGACTATAACCCGGGCTCCTGTCACTGCGACAACGTCCTCCTGGTCGCCTCCATGGCGGCGGCCCAGCTGAAGCTCAACCAGGCGGAGCTATGGGCGGGAATTACCTTAAACGCCGCCGCCGCGCTCGGGCTAAAGAACCAGGGCGCGATCATCCCGGGAATGGACGCGAAGTTCACTCTCTTTAAGAGCGAAAGCCTCTCCCACGTCACCTACAACTGGGGTCGAAACTTTTCCGTTACTTTGCCTTGAGCGCGGCGTCGATGAGGGAGCGGAATTCCGGATCCATGAAGTTATGGAGCCGCTTGTTCACGTAGATGACCTTCCCTTTGTGGTAGATGATCGAGACGGGATAGGTGCGGATCAGAAACTGGCCCGTGATGCCCTCGGTTGGATCTTCAACGGACTCGAAGTTTAGCCTATACTTGGCCTCGGTCTTTCGGATGCTTTCGAGGGGCGAATCCGTGTCGCCGTTGATGCCGATGACCTTAACCTTCCCTTTGTACTTCTCCTGGAACTGCACGAGACTCGAGAACTCCTTCAGGCACGGGATACACCAGGATGCCCAAAAATTAAGGACGATGATCGGCGTCGGATCCTTCGCCAGCTCGATGGTCGTTTTCCGGGTGGTCGTTATTTTAAGCTTTTGAAAGATCGTCTCATAAACGGAGTGTTTTTGTTTGTCTTGGTCTACGAGCTCGGCGTTAGAATTGAAGGCATCCCAGAGGATTTGGGTGGAAAGAAAGCCGGTAAAGGCCATAATAAATAAGATGAGAGGGATAAGCTTCTTTTTCATGTGTTCGTGCTCCCACTCAACTCTACTCTAAAAGACGGCGATTATGAAGCCCGGGAAAATCTTCGTGCGATTTAAGACGGCCAGGAAGCTCCTCTCCGAGCGAGGCCAGTCGATCGTCGAGTTCGTGCTGCTCCTCGCGGCGATCGCGAGCGTGTCGTTTTTTTTCGTCGCGATCATGAATCGAAACATCGCGCGCTATTGGGAATACTCTGCCAATCTAGTTATTAACGACGGACCAGGGAAGCCGAAGAAGGTCACCCTACCGCAGTAGATTTACATCGAGGATAGCTTCATGGACTTGCTTTTGGCGATCGACCAGGGAACAACCGGCACGACTTCACTCCTTCTTGATGCGAAGACCTTAAAGATCCTGGATAAGGAAAAGTCCGACTACCGTCAGATCTTCCCGAAGCCGGGCTGGGTCGAGCACGATCTGCGGGACATCTGGAAATCAGTCGCCGCCTCCGTCGACGCGGTTCTCCGGCGAAGCAAGGCCGATCCGACCAAGATCCGGGGGATCGGAATCACAAACCAGCGGGAAACGACCTGCGCCTTTAATCGCAGCGGAGATCCCCTGCATCACGCCATCGTCTGGCAGGACCGAAGAACCGCGGAGTACTGTGACCAGAACCGGGCCCGCTACGAAGAGCTCTGTCGTAAGAAAACGGGCCTCCCGCTCGATCCCTACTTCTCCGGAACAAAGATGCGGTGGTTGCTGGACCACGTACCGGCGGTAAAGGCCGCCGCCGACGCCCGGGACCTTTGCCTCGCAACGGTGGATACCTATCTCGTACACCGGCTCACCGGCGGCCGCAGCTTCGTCACCGAACCGTCGAACGCGTCCCGAACGATGCTCATGAACCTCGAAACCTTCGGGTGGGACGAGGCCCTCATGAAGTTCTTCGGCATCTCGCGGGAATTTCTCCCGGAGATCCGGGAGTCGTTCAGCAACTTCGGCGAGACCCGCGACTGCGGAATCCTCCCGGACGGGATCCCCGTTCTCTCGATCCTGGGCGACCAGCAGGCGGCGCTCTTCGGGCAGGCCTGCGTCAACGTCGGGGACATCAAGGCCACCTACGGGACCGGAGCTTTCCTCCTTCTTAATACCGGGGAAGAGCTCATCCACTCGAGCACTGGCCTCCTCTCGACGGCTGCCTACGAGTACCGCGGCAAGCGGATCTACGCCCTCGAAGGATCGGCGTACATCGCGGGCGCGGCCGTGCAGTGGCTAAGGGACAACCTCAAGTGCATTAAATCGTCACCCGAGGTATCCCGCCTCGCCGCCGACGTGACCGACCTCGCGGAGATGGAGCACGTCATGTTTCTCCCGTTCTTCACGGGGATCGGAACCCCCTATTGGAACGCGAAGGCCAAGGCCGCCATCGTCGGTCTAACTCGCGATACGCACAACGGGCACATCGCCCGCGCGTGCCTCGAGGGCATCGCCCTTTCGCTCAATGACTCGGTCTCGAGCTTCAAGAAGGACTTTCCGCGCCTGAACGACATTCGGGTCGACGGCGGCGCAGCGGGGAACGACCTCCTTATGCAGCTCCAGGCGAACTTTTCCGAGAAAACGATCCTCCGCCCCGAGGTCATCGACACGACCGCCTTCGGCGTCGCCGTCGGTTGCCTCGTCGGAAGAGGCGAGATCAGCATCGGCGACCTCGGCCGCTACTGGAAGCTCGAACGCGAGTTCCTTCCCGAAAAGAACCGGTACTACGCGAACAAGAAGACGCTCTGGGACGACACGATCCGCCGGCTCTTCCTTTAGCCGGGACTATTGAAAAAGGAGCTCCCGAAGTTCGCTCGCCTTGGTGACGCCGACGACGTCGAGCTTAAACTTTCCCCGGAAGTCTTCCGCGGCCCGGCGGGAGGTGATCACGCGCCGGTAGTTCATCTGGGCGATCTCCTTGAGCCGGATCTCCATCATCGGAATCGATCGAACTTCGCCGGTGAGGCCAACTTCTCCGAGGAAGATCGTGTCGTTCGGCACCGGCGCCTGGAAATAGGAGCTGAGGAGGGAGGCGATCACGGAGAGGTCGTTCTCCCGTGTCGAGAGCTTCATTCCGCCCACGACGTTTATGTAGATGTCGTTATACGAAAGCGGGATCCCCAGGTACTTGTCGATGACAGCGACGAGGAGCGCCACGCGGTTCGAGTCGAGGCCCTGGGTCGTCCGTCTACCGACGGCGAACTTATTTTCCACGACCAGCGCCTGGATCTCGACGAAAAGGGAGCGGGAGCCTTCGAGGATACAGGTCAACGAGCGGCCGTAGGAGCCAGGAAGCGATTGCTCGAGAAAATACTGCGACGGGTTCGGAATCTCTGCGAGGCCCGTTTCGCGCATTTCAAAGATTCCGACCTCGTTCGTGTTCCCGAACCGGTTTTTCATCACCCGGAGCATCCGGTATTGGCCCAACTGATCACCTTCGAAGTAGATGACCGTGTCGACCATGTGTTCGAGGATCTTCGGGCCGGCGATCTGTCCCTCTTTTGTGACGTGCCCTATGACGAAGCAGGTAAGCCCATATGCCTTGGCGTAGCTCATGAGTTCATAGGTTACTTCCCGGATCTGCGAAAGGGTCCCGGCGGCGGATTCGACCTGGCTCGAGTGGGTCGTCTGGATGGAATCGAGGACCAGAAACTTCGGCTTTAGCTCCTTTACCTGCTCAATGATCTTCTGCCAGTTCGTCTCGTTATAAATGTAAAAACCTTTGCTTTCCACGCCGAGCCGCTTAGATCGGTCGGCGACCTGGGACTCGGACTCCTCCCCACTCACGTAAAGGATCTTCTCGTCAGCGTTCTCGACGAGCAGCTTACCGCAGACTTCCATCAGGAGCGTAGACTTGCCGATCCCCGGCTCGCCGCCGATCAAAGTGAGCGAGCCGACAGTGACGCCGCCGCCCATGACCCGATCGAATTCGCGGATCCCGGTCCGGTAGCGGCTCACGGTTTCGTGCTCGATCTCGCCGATCGTCTTCGGCCTTCCCTCGCGGCCCGCGATCGACTTCGGAGACGCCTTGCTCGGCTTCACCGTCTCTTCCTCGGAGAACGAGTTCCACTGGTTACAGTCCGGACACTTCCCGAGCCACTTCGCCGACTGGTAGCCGCACTCCTGACACGTGAAGACGATTTTTATTTTTGCCATTCCTATCCCTTGATCATCCGGAGCAGCTCGGGCTCGTCGATGATCGGTATCCCCAGCGCCTTCGC
>JBILTI010000161.1:0-5205 GCA_044371595.1 Bacteriovoracaceae bacterium | reverse complement strand
ATGCTCGCACCGTACGCGAGGAGGTTTTCGAACATCCGCGACCGGTCCTCGGGGACGAGCCGCGGGTAGATCGCCTCGAACGGTTCCCCGGCGGCGAGGGCCCGGGTGAGCGCGGCCTCGCCGAGGCCCTCGAGGAGATGCGTCGCGATCAGGAGGAGCCAGTCGAGCTTCTCCGAGCGGCCCTGGGTCCGCGACAGGAGGCCCGCGAGCTCCGGCGGAATCCGGAGCTCGAGGAAATTCCCCGCGGCTTCGCCGTGAAGCTTGACGTTTGCGAGCTTCAGGTAAAGCCCAAGGAGGAAGACCCGGGAGTTTCCGCTGGTGCCGAAGGCCGCGAAGCGCGCCTCGAGGTCGCGGAGCTCGTCGACGAGCTCGAGGTTCGTCGAGATCGGATACGTGCCGTGGATCGCCTTGTAGACGTAGACGCTCGCAAACCGATCCCGGAAGCCGGGCCACCCGAGCGCCGCGAGGGTCTTCTCGACGCCGCGGCCCCCGTGGAACTGAACGAAGGCCCGCTCGAGGATGATGGTGAGCGCGGGGTTCGCGTTGATGGTCTGGAAGATAATTTCGGCCGGCGCCCCCGCGGGCAGGTTCGTCCGCAGCAGGGTCAGGAGCTCGACCGGAAGGATGACGTGGGGGAAGTGAAGCTTTTCCATAAGTCCGACTGTTTTTCTCGCGCCGTCCGGGGGAGGTTTCTCCTATTTAATCATGAGTGTGGACTTTCACCAAGGCTTTCTAAATAATAAGGTATGTCGTTACCCGCCTACCAGCACCTGACCCTAAAGACCTCTTCCCTCGAGGAGCTCGAGGCAATCCTCGACACGGGGATGAACCTCCGGCATCCGGTAGTGCTGAACCTGAAGACGATGGCCCTCGACCAGCAGCGGGAAACCATCGGCCTCGTCGAGAACTTCTTCGTCAGCAACAACGTCTCGTTCCGCTTCCCCTACCCTGTCTACGTCGTGAGCGATCACGAGCCCGGCATCACCCGGCTTCCGCTGATCGACGACCCCGCCCGGCTCCCGAAGTTCTTCTCCCCGCGGGAGGCGAAGATGAACGTGAAGGAGTCGCAGCTCGCGGCCCGGAACAAGCTCCTCCAGCAGGAAGTGAAGAACGCCGACGCCTCCTCCAACGCCGCGGAGCTCGACTTCTACGGCGAGAGTCACCGGAAGGTCTTCGAGCTCGAGGTCGAGCGGAAGTTCTACCACGGGATCCTGAACGGCCTCCTCAAGGCGGGCCGCCGTGGATAAGAAGAAGCTGAAACTCCAGGACGAGGAAGACCTCGGGGGCTTCGAGGAGTTCATCGAAGGCGAGGGGTCGGAGTCGCACTTCCTTCCGCGCGGGGTCGGCGGCAGCACGCGGAAGAACGAGGCCGGCTTCGAGCACTTCACGTGCCTGAGCAACGACGCCGCCCGGCTCCAGAAGCTGTCGGAGCTCCTCGGGAGCACGCTTCCGTTCGCGTACAAGTTCGAGCAGGGCCGGCAGATCGTTAAGGAGCAGACCGCCGAGGTCGAGCTCCTGCGGAAGAAGATCTACGAGATCTCTGAGAGCCCCGGCTCCGGCTACCGGAAGGCCCTCGCGGCGACGTTCGACGGCTTCTTCACCTCGCCGGAGGGTTAGTTCCGGACCGTGTTGAGGAGGATCGGGCCTCCGATGTGCCGGAAGTCCTCCTCCCCGAGCTTGTCCATCTCGTAGCCGTTGAGCTGCTCCACGAGGATCTGATACAGGTAGCGGTCGAAGGCCGGGATCGTCGCGAGGCCGAAGCGCCGGATGAAGGCCCCCAGCTGCTCCCGTAAGACCGGATCTTCCTCTCCCTTGATGAGGTACTCGTCGCCACGCTTCGCGAAGAACGACCGGTAGAAGCGCCGGAGCTCGTCGACGGTGACGCCCATCTTCCCGGCGGCTTCGCCGTCGTAGAAGCCGTTCAGGAAGTTGATGAAGCTCGAGATCATGAGGGCCTCGAAGTCGATGTTTTCGACGTCGTAGTTCAGGTAGAACTGGTCGTTCAGCTGGCCATCGGTTTTGAGCTTCTCGAGGCCCCGGAAGAACGTCTGGATGTACGGCAGCGCCGCGACCAGGGTTTCGGCCGCGCGGTTCCAGAGCTCGTAGGTCTCGAGGTCCGCGATCTCCCGCGCCTTCGAGCTCCCGTCGAACTTGTACTTCGCCACGTCCTCCTCCCCGTTCTCGAGGAAGCTGTTCCAGTAGGTCCCGAGGAAGTAGGCGAAGTCGTCGGCCTCGAACGGCGTGGGGGCAAGGGCCCGGGCGAGCCGCCGGCGGGTGAGTTCGATCAGGCTGTTCCCGACCTTGTAGAGGTCGAAGAAGTCGAAGGTCTCGAAGAGGCGCTCGCGGGCCGCGCCGGCGAGCTTGGCGGCGACGTAGCAGAAGCCCAGCTCGAGCCGCTGCCGCGTCTGCGCGCCGACCTTCCCCATGGCGAGGGTTCCGTTCTTCAGGGCCTCGTCGAGGGTGATCCGCGCGTTCACCAGCCGCACGAAGCTGAACTGGAGGAACTCGCGGCGCTTCTCGTCGGCGACCGTCGCGAGCGCGGCCTTCAGGTCGTCCATCCCCGACTGGTACGAGACCAGCGACGAGGCGTGGAGGCCCTGGTTCCGCGACACCGGATCGAGGTCCGGCGTCGTCGCGCGCTTCCCGCGGATGAAGTGCTCGATCTCCGCCTCCAGGGTGAACGGGTTGCCGTACTCGAGGGCCTCGTAGTAGTCGACGAAGCCGAAGTCCCGGAGCCGCTCCCGCTTCTCGTTGTAGACCTCTTCTTCGAGGAGCAGGTACGAATCGACGACCATCTTGAAGAGGAACGCGTAGGCGTGCTCGACGCCGAGGTCGCCGTAAAGCCGGCGGATCAGCTCCTTCAGCTCCTGGACCTGGGTGAAGGACTCGGGGTATTCAATGAGCAGGAGGTTATCCTCTGTCAGGAAGTAGTTGTCCCCCTCCGGGTACTCGGGGTCCTCGACGTCGAACGTCTGGACCGTGAACTGATTCTTGAGCGACAGGAGGAAGTCCTCGCTCTTCACGTATTCGAGGATCACGGCGTCGTCGGGGCATTTCGCGAAGACATCGAGCCAGTAGAAGGCCGCGTCGGGATCGAGCTGATCCTTCTTCCAGAGGTCGATGTCCCGCAGGGCCTGCCGCTGCTCCGGGGAGAGCTTCGGGAGGATCAGCGCCACCTGTTCGGTGGGAACGTTCTGGAGCGAGACGTAGAGCGGCTGGATCGGAAGCGCCGAAAGGTCGACCCCGGAGTCGACCAGCTTTTCGATGTCTTCGAAGCGCTTGTAGGCCTGGGCCTCGTAGAGAAGCTGGCTTAGTAGATCTTTCTTGACCTCGGAATCACTCATACGTACCTCGTTAAAATCCCCGATTAGTACCGCAAGACGGACCCTTTGGCCATTGCATACACTGCGCATCATTGGTATCCTCGGGGCATGAACGCCACCCCCATCCCCTATCAGAAAGCCCCCAGAATCCGTCAGTTACTCGAAAGTTACCCGGATCTCCGGGCCCTCTTCTTCGACATGGACGGAACCCTCTTCGACACCGAAGGCATCCACGCGGACGCGATGCTACGGATGGCCGATCGGTACCAGATCCGCGCCCCGCTCCCGCCGGCGGAGGTCCACGCGCTCATGCTGGGGAAGGCGGACCAGATGGTCTTCGAGCTCATCAAGGACTGGGCGGGGGTCCCGCGCCACTGGACGGCCGGGGAATTCATCGCCGAAAAGAACGTCAATGTCATCGAGCTCCTGAAGGTGACCCCTGTGCACACCTACTTCGCGCCGGCCGTCGCCTCGCTCCTCCGTGAGGCCCGCGATGAGGGCCTCTTCCTGGCGCTCGTCACATCCAGCGAGCGGGCGGTGACCGACGAGCTCCTCCGGATCACGGGGTACGACGCCTTCTTCGACCTGACGCTGACCCGCGACGATTGCCCGCGCCACAAGCCGGACCCCTGGCCCTACCTGCGCGCCCGGGAGCTCGCGGGACACGCGACCCACGAGGTCCTCATCTTCGAAGATTCGCCGGTGGGCCTCGAGGCCGCGCTCCGGAGCGGCGCCCACGTCGCGAAGGTCGAATGGTACGGGGGACGGAGCTAGGGCCTTAGGATGAAGAGCTGCCACTGGTGGCCCGTCTCATCGTTGTTCGCGAGGTGGACCAGCTCCGGCGCCGGCTTAAAGGGCGCGTCGATCTCGTTCGAGACGTAGAACTTATCGCCCATGACGGAGATGATGTTCCAGAGGCCGTGGTGCTCCTGCATGTCGATCATGTACTTCAGGAACAGGAGCGGCACCGGGCCCTCCCGGGTTCCGAGCTTGTCGGAGGTGGTCATCTCGACGAGGGCCTCGCGGGTCATGAAGGTCTTGAGCCGCTCGGCCAGGGCGTTGATCATGTTCAGGCTGAAGACGTAGTCGTACTTGAGCTTCAGCATGTCGACCTCGACGCGCTCGAGGTCCCCGCCGAGGCGGAGCTCCGCGGCCTGGAGGAAGGCGCTCTTCACCGGCGCCGGAATCTCCTTCACCGGTTCCTTTTTCGGGGCGACAACCGGGGCGCGGAGCTCCGCCGGCGCCGCCGTGACCGTGACCGCGGGTCTTGCCGACGCATCGACCGCGGGCTCCGGATCCGGCGTGGGAAGCTTCTCGACCTTGAGCGGCTGGGATTTCACGAAGAGGTCCGGGAGGCCCTTCTCCTCGTATTCCTTGCCGGCCCCGAAGAAGAAGACCCGGCCCTGGAGGAAGCGCTCCTGGTGGCGTTCCCGCAGGAACGTCTGGAGCGGTGGAAACAGGAGGTCCAGCACGGGGTACCGCGCCTCCTTGTGGGCCATGACTTCGGAGAACCGACGGAGGCAGCCGAGGGCCTCGCCGCCCTTGTTGTAGGTGTTGATGACGTTCGAGAGGCCCAGGAGGAAGTATGCGTCGCGGTTATTCGCGAGGCCGTACACCTCGTCTTCTTCGGAGCATATGAGGGTCATGAGCTTCTGGTCCGCCTCGCAGGCGGCGCGGAACTTGTCCGCGAGCGCCGGCTCGGCGCAGGCGCCGCCGCGGCAGAGAGGTTTCAACCGGTAGTGGGAGTACTGGGTGTACTTTCCGCTGGTGAACTCCCGCCACCAGTCCTGCTTCTTGTAGTCGAGCGGGAGCTTCTCCTCGTAGCGCGGGAGGAAGCTGCCCAGGCGGTCGACGAACTTCTTCATATCAGGGGACTTCGGGC
>JBILTI010000365.1:0-3128 GCA_044371595.1 Bacteriovoracaceae bacterium | reverse complement strand
CACGATCTCCCCCCGGGTGATCGCCAGGGCGTTCATCTTCTTGAGCCAGACGCCGTCCTTGAATTCCCACTGCGTAGTAAGACCCGAGAGCGGGGCGTCTTTCAACTTCGCATCGAACTCGTCCCGGCCGCCGACCGCGCCGGCGAGCCGGAGCGCCTCGGATCCGAGCTTCATCGCGTCGAGCGAGAAGATTTCGATGAGGCCGGCCGGTTTCCCGTTGAGCTCCTGGTACTTGGCGAGGATCTGCTCGTTCAGGTCCTTCGGAGCGTCGCCGACGAAGTAGAGCGTTCCGAGATTCTTCTGGGCCTTCAGGAGGGACTTCGATACCCAGCTCGGGCCCCCGACGATCTTCAGCCGGTTCGCATCATAGTAGCCGAGGGTCGGGATAAGCTGCGTCGCTTCCGACGGGTAGGTCGCCATAAAGACCCAGTCGAAGTCGAGCACCGGCGGGAGCGTCTGGACCCGGCGGATCGTCGTTTTTTCGAGGGCGAAGACGTCTTCGAGGATGTTCAACTCCTCGGCGCGCTCCCGCGGATACTTGAGGCCCAGGAAGAGCTGCGCCGTGTCCCGGTAGTCGTGCGTGTTCTTCGGGAAGCTCGCGACGGAGGTGATCTGAAG
Organism: Bacteriovoracaceae bacterium; assembly: GCA_044371595.1. GTDB lineage: Bacteria > Bdellovibrionota > Bacteriovoracia > Bacteriovoracales > Bacteriovoracaceae > Peredibacter. Next base: position 2,510 of record JBILTI010000365.1, on the reverse strand, counting down.
GTTCTTCTGCGTGGCCCGGCGCCAGATCTCGTCGATGTAGCTCTTGCCGGCCTCGTTGTCCGGGAAGACGACGCCGAGGCGCGAGCCGAACTTTTTGATCATGTCCTCGGAAAGGAGCGCCTCGATCTGCGACTCGACCGAGCCCTGGACCTCGATCAGGTGATGATTCTTCTCATCCTTCGGAAGGTTAATCTGCGAGAGCGAGATGTAGAGGACCCCGTACTTCCGGGCCTCGAGGTACTCGGCTTTTGCGGTCTCGGAGAAGAGGCCTCCGATGATGAAGGCGACCTTCTCCTCCCGGATGAGCTCGAGCACCGCCTGGGAACCCTGCGCCGGCGAATCGGCCGAGTCCTTCGTGTGGATCTTCACGTTCTCGTCGAACCCGAGGGTCTTGAGGCCCGTTTCGACGCCACTCAGGGCCATCCGGCCGAAGCTCATCTTATCCCCCGAGAGCGGTAGCACGAGGCCGATGTCGTTGACGCTGATCCGGGCCGAGTTTTCGAGCCGAAGCTCGAAGTCCTTCACGATCTTCGTGATGGCCTCGTCGCCGCCGAACTCGTCGCGGAGCCACTGGATCACGTCCCAGGCCCCCGATTTGTCGCCGGCGATGTACCGGTCGTCGGCCTCCTGCTGCGCGAGGAGGGCGACTCCGTAGTTCTTCGTGTCGTCGAAGTCTTCGAGGAGCTCGACCTTCTGCCCCGGAGTGAGCTTCGCGAAGGCCTCTTTCATGGGATCAAAGACGGGCGCCGCGGCGGCGTCTCCCGTCGATTTGGCGTCCCCGACGAGGAGCAGGGAGGAGCTGACGATCGCCTGCGGGTCCTGGACCTTGTTACCGTAGGCGAGCGACAGCTGGGCGTACTTCTTTACCTCGGCCTCGGTGAGCTGCTTCCGGTCGATCTTCCGGAGCCGGTCCTTCAGCTCGGTGAACTGGTTGAGCTTGAAGTGGCCGCTCCCCATGTTGAGCTGGAGCTGGCTGTGGAGCTGGCTGTCCTTCGGGGCGTACTTCTCCGCGACCTCAAAGTTCAGGATCGCCTTCTCGACGTCGCCGACGTTGAAGAGGGTGACCCCCTTCAGGTTATACTTCAGCGCCTTCTCCACAGGCGTGAGCTTATCGTCGCCGAGCTCGCCGAGCTTTTCGATCGCCTGCTTCGGCTTGTTCACCCGGATCAGGGCCCGGGCCTCGTCGAGCTTCTGCTTCGCGACGTCGGAGATCTGCGACTCGTCGATGGGCTTCGTCTTCATCTGCGTGCAGGCGACAGCGGCGAGGAGTAACACGAGTAGGATGCGCATAAGTTCCCTTTTTACAAAAAAGCGGCTTCCCCGATTCTAACCTCGGTTAAAAAAAATGTCTCTTGTAATTGGCCGGGGCCGCCGTGCCCCGACCGGGAAAGGGTCGCTACTGGAACAGCTCGCGAACACGCTCGAAGAAGCCCTTCGTCATCGGGTTCGATTGGTTCTGCTCGAGCTCCTGGAGCTGCCGAAAGAGGTCCCGCTGCTCTTTGCTAAGCTTCGCCGGCGTCTCCACGTGGATCGTGATGATCTGGTCGCCGAACCCGTAGCCGCCGAGCTTGGTGATGCCTTTGTTCCGAAGCTTCATCTTCTGGCCGGACTGCGTTCCCTCGGGGATCTTCATGGAAACCCGACCGCCGAGCGTGGGAACTTCCACTTCGGTGCCGAGCGCGGCCTGCGAAAAGGTGATCGGAACTTCGCAGTGCACGTCGTACTCGTCACGCTTAAAGAACTCGTGCGGTTCGAGGTGGATCAGCACGAAGAGGTCTCCGGCCGGGCCGCCGTTCGATCCCGCGTCGCCCTGACCGGTGAGCTTCAGCCGCTGGCCCTCGTCGATCCCCGCGGGGACCTTGACCGAGAGCTTCTCGCGCTTCTTGTTTCGCCCGCGGCCCCCGCAGGTTTCGCAGGCCTCTTTGATGATCTGCCCCGAGCCGTGGCACTTCGGACACGGCTGCGCGATCGTGAAGAAGCCCTGCTGACGGCGGACCTCGCCGTGCCCGTGGCACATGTCGCAGGTCGTGGGGCCCGAGCCCTTCTTGGCGCCGCTGCCGTGGCACGTCTCGCAGGACACGGAGCGCGTGATCTGCATCTCTTTTTCGACGCCGAAGGCCGCTTCCTCGAAGGTCACGAAGACCTCCGTCTGGAGATCGTCCCCCGCCATCGCGCGCGACCGCCGGCGGCCTCCGCCGCCGCCGCCGCGGCCCCGCTGCCCTCCGAGGATGTCCCCGAAGATATCCCCGAAGATGTCCCCGAGGTCCCCGAAGTCTCCCGAGAAGCCGCCCTGGAACGGACTGCCACCGCCCATTCCGCCCTGCTCAGCCGCGTGGCCCATCCGGTCGTACATGGCGCGCTTCTGGTCGTCGAGGAGGATGTCGGCCGCGTGGGAAGCCTCTTTGAACTTCGCCTCCGCTTCCTTGTTCCCCGAGTTCTTATCCGGGTGGAACTGCATCGCCAGCTTCCGGTAGGCCTTCTTGATCTCGTCCTTCGACGCCGTCTTCGGC
>JBILTI010000403.1:0-2863 GCA_044371595.1 Bacteriovoracaceae bacterium | reverse complement strand
GGCCGGCCGGCGTCGCGCCGATCACACATTACAACGCCGCCACGGAGGATCTAGAACGGTTCGCCCAGCGGTTCCCCGGTGGCGAAGCCAAGGACCGGTTCTTCCGCCGCTCGGTCTACACCGCTGCCGAACCGGCCTTCCTGTTCGACACCCGGACCTACGAAGACTGGCTCCGCGCCGAGGCGCGTGCTGTGTTCGCGGACCGGCTCGTCGAGCTCCACGAGTTCGTCACGGAGGTCCGCGAGACCGAGACCGGCGTGATCCTCCGGACGGCGACGGGCAGCGAGGCCTCGTTCGACCGCGTGGTTGTCGCCGGCGGATCCTACAACCGCTTCTGGCGGGGCCTCGCCCCGGAGACCGTGCTTTCGACCTCGAAACCTGCGCAGGGGAGCTACCTCGAGTTCGGGGACGTCCCCTGGGAGCTCCCGTCGTTCTCGCTCACCGTCGACGGCGACAACGTCGTCTGGAACCGGCCCCTCCGGCGGCTCTTCGTCGGCTCGACGACCGACGAAGTGGGCCACCTCGTTCCGCCGCGCGGGGAGCTCCGCGAGATCCACCGCCGCCTCGCGGACCTCCTGTCGCTCCCGCTCCCGGCCTTCGACGCCGGGGTGGTCCGCGTGGGGCTCCGGGAGAAGGCGAAGCGGCGCGCGCCCTACCTCGTTACCCGCGGCCGGCTGGTGTTCTTCGGGGGCCTCTACAAGAACGCCTTTACGGTGGCGCTAACAATGTCCAGAAGCCTTTCTCGTCAGCTCCCTTAGTGCGCTTGTAGAACTCCGACCGGCACCGGTCTCCGCGGTGCCGCTCCCGGAGCACCTGGAACTCGGCGCGCCGGACCGGGAACCGCGGCGCCGGGCCCGCGGCGGCGGCGGCGAGGATCATCTTCTCCAGCGCACGCACGCTCTCGTCGGTCCTCCGGTCGAGGTTCCGGCAGTCGTGGGCCGGGACGTGGATGAAGCCGAAGCTCTGCTCGGGGTAGCGCGCGGCGTACTGGTAGGCGAGGTTGTTGCAGACGAAGCTCCCGGCGTCGTTCGAGACGACGACCCGGTTCCGCTCGTTAGGGGCGAGCGCGCAGTACATCTCGGCGAGCGGGTAGCGCAAGCCTAGCTCCCGGGGCCCGTCGGGGGCGATCGGCGTCGCCTTCCTCTCGATCCCGCTGTTGTCCGGGCCAAACGTGTCGTCGACGTTTCTTCCCATGATCTCGACCTTCAGGTTGCAGCCGGTTTCGCCGAGGCTTAGGACCAGCGCCGGCGGTTCGGGGAGCTCGCGGACGCAGTCCTCGAGCTCCCCGAGCGAGCGGTCGAAGACGGTCTCGAGGCCACAGGTGCGGACGTCGACCGCGGCGCTTTCCTTCAGCCGCGCCTCGAGGGCGCGGGCCACGCGCTCGGAGTTGTTGAACGGCGCGGCCCCGAACGCATCGAAGAAACCGATCACTATCAGTGGTTTTCCCCAGGCGACGGCGGGCACGATAAGGAGGAGCAGGAGGGCCTTCATGGAGTTTTTTTCCCATTTTTCGCGATCTCCGGCAAGGGGAGGCGGAAGTTTTTTCCGAGAGGTTTAGCCCCGGCGGAAAGGGCCTAAGCTTTAGGTATCGGCACCGAAAAGATCGCTATCCACTTTAGCCAAAGGATGGCCTATGAAAAAATACATTTTTTCAATGGCGTTGCTCGCGACCGCAGCCCTCACCGACGCCCCCGCGCAGCCCATGATCGCGCACGACTATAGCGGCGCCCCGGCCGCCTTCTCCGAGCGGGATCCGCAGTACCTCGAACCGTCCCTCGTTGAGACCCGCGTCCTTCAGGTCCGCGCGATGCAGATCGACGGCTTTTCCGGCGAGGCCCGGCGCAAGCTCGAGGAGGCGTTCCGCGTCCTCGAGGCGGCGGTGAACACCGAGGAGTTCAAGGAGCGGGTGCTGAACTTCAAGAACAAAAAGGGCGAGCGCGCCTTCGCGTCCAACCGGGGCCTCTCGAACGAAGAGATCTACGACCGGTTCATGGAGGGCCGCGAGACGCTCCAGCCGGAGACCGCCGGGGAGATGAACTTCTACCTCAAGCTCTACGACCGACCCTGGTCCCGGGTGATCGGGTGGACCACCGCGGACACGAACACGATCAACATCAACTGGCGCTTCTTCCGGAACTACACCCCGGCCGACGTCGCCGCGAACCTCGCGCACGAGTGGACCCACAAGATTGGCTTCGATCACCGGTCGGCGAAGGAGCACGATTCGGCGCCGTACGCGATTGGCTACATCGCCGGCGACATCGCGAAGAAGCTCCTCGCGAAGCCGGTCGAAGCGAAGTCGCTCCGCGAGTAGCGTTCTACTTCGACAGCTCGAACAGCCGCTCGACGACCCGCGTGAGCGGCTGGCCGCGCTTGGCGGAGAGCTTCGAGAGGCCCGCCAGCGTCCCCGCCGCGCCCTGCTCTTCGACGTAAGAAAGCGGATAGGTCCGGTCGTTCGGCGCCCAGATGAAGTCCGGCAGGTTCTTCGAGAACGACTCGCCCCGGAGGATGTTGTCGCCGGCGTCGAGCTCGAGGTCGTAGACGTAGGTCTTCGTCAGCGTCTTGTCCATCGAGGGCCCGTCCGTCTCGAAGAGGTTCGCCTCGCGCATGTCCCGGTAGTTCACCGTGAGCTTCACGCCGACGATGAACGCCGTCCGCGGGTCCCGGCGCGTGTGCCAGGCGAAGCGGTTATTCTTCTCGAACGGCTCCTTGACCGCCGCGAAGTCCGCGGACTCCTCGTCGTCGAAGACGTTGTAGTAGGTCACCGCGTAACTTTCGACCGGGTAGTTCCAGACCTCTCCGCCGGGGGAGACGTCGGCGATGAACGACTTCCTGAGCTTCCCGACGCGCGTCAGCAGCGCCC
>JBILTI010000159.1:0-5245 GCA_044371595.1 Bacteriovoracaceae bacterium | reverse complement strand
GCAAAGAATACCAGAACTAGGTAGGGCGCCAACGTGACCATGGCGCTCGTCATCGCGTCGGTGACATCGGTCTGCGATTTAAAATTCTGAGAAGCGAAGCCGTACGCTAGTCCTGGGAGCGCTCCGAAGAGGAAGATAACGGCGACGACACCCTTTAAAGCCGCCGAATGAAGAAGGTCCGGCGTGGCGGGGTCTCTCAGGAAGCCGTTTTCCGGAATCAGGCCGACGAGCATGATGGTGATGATGCTTAACGCCCAGAGCCCCGCATAGAGGAGACCTTTTCTTTCTTTTTCATTCAAATTTTCAAGCGGAGCACTTTCTTTATCGCCCTGATACTCCCCGAGGAAGGGGATCGTGACTTTATTCGCGATGAAGGTTCCCACGGTCACGATGAGAATCGATGAGACAGACATGAAGTACCAGTTGGAGAGGGGAGAGACGACGTAGTTCTTGTCCAGAATCCGCGCCGCTTCCTGCGAGATGCCGGAGAGCATGGGGTCGGCGGTGCTCAGGAGGATGTTCGCGGCAAATCCCCCGGAGACGCCCGCGAAACAGATTGCAAGGCCCGCGAGCGGATTAAGTCCGGCGCTGTGGAACGTGAGCGCCGCCAACGGAATCAACAGAACGTAACCGACGTCGCCGCCCGTGTGGGAAAGAACCCCCGCGAGTAACACCGCCGGAACCAGAAGCGCCCGCGGAGACCTAAGAACGAGGAGTCGAAGGAGGGTCGAAAGGAGACCGCTCTTTTCGGCGAGGCTGAAGCCCAGCATCACAACGAGCACGGTTCCGAGGGGAGCGAAGGCGGTGAAGTTTTTCACCAGCTCCGTAAGTAGGTGCCGGATGCCGGCAGCGGAGAAGAGGTTGACCGAAGTGATGATTTCTCCCGTCACCGGATGGGCCACCTGGATCCCAAGAGAAGAGACGATTCCCGAAAGGATCATGACCACGAACGTGAGGTAGAGGAACATGATCGCCGGATGCGGGAGGGCGTTACCCAATCGCTCTACCGAATCTAGGAAGCGGTACAAGAGAGAAGATTTTTTTGGGATCGAAATACCGGTCATCGTGTGGCCCCTGGGTTACGCTTAAAGAGTTCTCTTTTTCCGATCGATGACGTCAAGTGAATTCCTGGCTTGCATTTCTCCCTGACGGACCATTTTTTATGGATTATCATGGAGAAATTATTGGAAAATTCTCTATCCAAAAACCTTATTTAGCAGAGTTACATGGATCAACCTAGGTCATCCCGACGCCGTCGGCGCGGAAAGAACCGGTCACCGCAGCAGCGACCGGCGCAACAATCTCCGACCGGAGAAACCGCTACAGTATTTGGCCCGCCGCAGTCTCAAGCTCAGCAGCCTCAGCAGACGGGTCCGCTCTCGCTTGAGCAGCGCTGCGTTAGGCAGTTTGATAAAAATTCCCTCGCCCGTGGCCGCCAGTATTTTTTGAGCGGACGAGTAACAGATCCGATATGGATCGGTCAGCAATGTGACCTCGTCGTTCGCGGAGCGGGGGGCCAGTACAAGGTTCATTTCGATTTCTCCCAGGCCTTCAGCTCGGGCCTCCTCCAGGCCAAGTGTGATTGCCCAGCCTACTTGCGTGGTGCGATCTGCAAACACCTCTGGGCGGCGATCCTTCAGACGGAAAAAACCAGCAGGCCACAGATCCCCGAGACCGGTCTCCTTAAGATCCTCAGGGAAAAATCTCAACGCCAGGAGCGGGAGCGAAAGCCGCGGGGCGAGAGAGGGAATGACGGGGCCCAGAAAGGTCAGCGGCAGAACTCTCATCGTCCTGCGAGCGGAGCAACAGTCAGCCCGGTCAAGCAAGACTTCGCCAACTGGGTCGAACGACTGAACCTCCTGCAGGGAATCGTTACTAACCCGACGGTCCGCTCCGGCGCGGGCTTCGCATCGTTCTTCGTCGTCTCCGCTTCGGAAACGGCGGTGACCGGTCGGCTTGTGATGGACCTCTGGATCAGGAATCGTTCGATGACCGGAGACCTCGGTCCGCTTAGGCCTAGCCGGGTGACCTCTCAGAGCGTTTCAGAATTCTACGATCTCCGGGACCAGGAGCTCTTAAGCACGCTGCTTAAAACCTCCGGCCCCCAGGCCGCTGCCCCCGCTGGACGGGGTGCCGGAACCACGACGACCCGATTCACCCTGGATTCGATCATGGAGGGGTACCTTCTCCCGCTCCTCGCGAACTCGGGAAAACTTTTTCTTTCGCGAAGCCCGAACGGAACTCCCGATTCGGCCGAGCGTCCGCTCCGGATGGACCGGAGCTCATCCTGGGAGCTCGAGCTTAAGCTCGAGGGCCACGACCAGGAAAACTATATCCTCGAAGGTTACCTCGTGCGTCCGGGTGAGATACGCTCCGTCGGTATGCCCGTTGCGATCCTTCGCGGTGGGTTCCTTGTCTTCGAAGAGCGCATCGGCACCTTCGTCGAGCCGAAGCACGCGAACTGGGCCCTGGGCCTCCGCGCCGCCGGAGAGTTTATTATTCCCCGGAACCAGGGGGACCAGCTCCTCACGCGGATCCTGCTTGACCCGTCGTCACCGAAGATCAGCTGGCCCGAAGATCTGGGCTGGTCGATCTCCGTCATCGAACCAAAACCAATCGGCGTCTTCCGTCCGCTCGCGAACGATCCGTCGATCGGCCGCATGACCTTGACCGTCAGCTTCGACTACGCGGGCCGCGAGGTGCCGCTCTCCGAGACCGAGACGAGCTTCGTCGACGCCGAGAAGAAGATGGTCATCACGCGGAACCAGGAGTTCGAAGAGAAGACCCTGCTCCAGGCGCTGCAGATCCTCCGGGATCCACAGGGAACGGGTACCGTTCCGACGGCCGATCTCCACCGCGCGGCCGGCGAGCTCGTCGGTGCGGGCTGGACGATCTTCATCGACAAGCAGCGCCTCCGGGCCCCGCGGGACTTCTCGATGAACGTCAGTTCCTCGACGGATTGGTTCGACCTTCGCATGGACCTCGCCTACGACGGCGTTGCCATGACCCAGAACGATCTCCTGAAGGCGCTCCAGACCCAGAGCGGCCTCGTGAAGCTCCCCGACGGCTCCCTCGGAATGCTCCCGCAGGATTGGCAGTCGCAGTTCGCGTCGCTGAGCCAGTTCGGCGAGATGACCTCGGAGGGGAGCTTGCGCTTCAGTAAGTCCCAGGGACTGATGCTGAACGCGGTTCTGACCGATAACGAGCGCGTCCGCGCGGACGAAGGGTTCCAGTCCTTCCGCGACAAGATCACGAAGTTTGAAGGGGTAAAAACCGCGAAGGCGCCGGCGGGCTTCCTCGGCGAGCTCCGGAACTATCAGAAGGAAGGGTTAACCTGGCTCCGCTTCCTCGAAGAATTTGAAACCGGCGGCATCCTCGCCGACGACATGGGTCTCGGAAAGACGATCCAGATCCTCGCGTTCCTCCTCGGACGCACGAAGAAGAAAAAGGGCAAGCGCCCGCACCTCGTCGTGACGCCCAAGAGCTTGGCGTTCAACTGGATCGACGAGGCCCAGAAGTTTGCGCCGGGCCTTAAGGTCGTGCGCTACGCCGGCTCGGGCCGGGACCAGGCGGAGATCATGGAGGCGGACGTCGTGGTTACGACCTACGGGACTCTCCGCGCGGACATCGAGAAGCTTCAGGAAGTCGACTTCGATGTCGTGATTATCGACGAGGCCCAGGCGATCAAGAATCCTAAATCTCAGGCGGCCATCGCCTGTAAGCAGCTCCGGGCGGGACTTAAGATCGCCCTGACCGGTACGCCGATCGAAAACTCGATCACTGATCTCCTTTCGATACTCGAGTTCACAAACCCGGGGCTCCTCGGCACCCGGGAAGTCAATCAAGACACTCAGGCGGCGCTGGCGAAGCTCCTTAAACCATTCATGCTCCGGCGTACAAAGGAAAAGGTTCTCACCGAGCTTCCGGACAAGTCCGAGCAGGTGCTCTACTGCGAAATGGGCGCCGCAGAGAAGCATTTCTACGCCGCCATTCGCGAGCGTTACCGCGCCTCCCTTTCGGAGAAGATCGAGAAGAGTGGCCTCGGAAAATCGAAGCTCCACGTCCTCGAAGCACTCCTCCGACTCCGGCAGGCCGCGTGTCATCCGGGCCTCATCAAGCCGGAACTCGTCTCCGAGCCGAGTGCTAAGATCGAGCAGCTTCTGCGGCACATGCAGGAAGTCATCCAGGAGGGCCACAAGGTCCTCGTCTTCTCGCAGTTCACGAGTCTTCTCGCGATCGTTCGGACGCGGCTCGAGGAAGAGAAGATCACCTATGAGTACCTCGACGGGGCAACCGAAGACCGGAAGACTCCGGTGGATCGGTTCCAGACGGATCCTAATTGTCCGGCGTTCCTCATTAGCCTTAAGGCGGGGGGCACGGGTCTTAACCTCACGGCCGCGGACTACGTCTTTATCCTCGATCCCTGGTGGAACCCGGCAGTCGAGGCCCAGGCCATCGGTCGGGCGCATCGGATGGGGCAGACGAACAAGGTCATCGCTTACCGGATGATCGCTCGCGGGTCGGTTGAGGAGAAGATTCTGGATCTTCAGAAGACGAAGAAGGATCTGGCGGAGTCGATCGTTTCTGAGGATCAGGACTTTATGAAGAAGCTGACGAAGGAAGATTTGGAGATGTTGCTGGAGTAAGGGCGTCGGCTTTGTAGACAATCGATCTTGTTGTTTTGAAACCTTGCGCTTGTTGCTGGATCTGTTTCAATTTCCCTTTTATAAGTCAATGAATGCCTTAACATCTTATATATAACTAACAAAGGCATGGACTGCGCCCCTGTAACTGGACGGATTTAGACCCTGCTGTAGGATACGAGCTATCGACCTTGGTGACGGACAACTTTGAGGTCATTGGGATCTGAAAACTCAAGTGCGCTGGGTATAACTTCCCGGGAAGGAGTTAGTTCCGTGCGCGAAGCCCTCGACGACCTCTTCCACGTCCTCCATCTGAGCGCGATCGTCGTCAACCTCACGTTCTGGGTCTGGCGGCGGACGCTCCGAATCGCGCAGGTGACGCTCGGCCTGACGCTCGCGAGCTGGTTCGGCTTCGGCCTCGTCTACGGCTTCGGCTACTGCTTCCTGACCGACTGGCACTGGCGGCTCAAGCACCTGATGGGGGAGCGGGACCTGCCGGCGTCCTACGTTAAGTACGTCCTCGACGGCGTGACGCTCGCGGCGCTCCTCGTTTCCGTGCTCGGTTGCGGCGTCATGACGATCTACCGGCGCCGCTCGCGGTC
>JBILTI010000158.1:0-5260 GCA_044371595.1 Bacteriovoracaceae bacterium | reverse complement strand
ACCCCGTTCGTCACCGATGCGGGCCTCGGCGGAAGCTGCAACTACGACTTCAACCTCTACGACAATTCGATCTTCCTCATCGACAAGGTGATCCCCGTCGCGAACCTCTACGGCCTCGCGACTCCCGCAGGCGCCTTCCTCGCCTCCTCGTCCCAGCGCCTCGACCGGATCGCCGCCCTCAAGGGCCTGCCGCTCTTCACGGGCGTCTCCAAGGTCCGGAGCTCCGCCGTCTGCATGATCGAAAACAACGGCAACAAGATCTGGGCGATCTCGAACCAGGGCCGGGACCCGGGGCAGCACCTCTTTCACCTCGTCCGCTATGGCCTTCCCGGGAGCCGGTCGGCGGCCGAGGTCGACAAGCTCATCCGCCACTCGCGGCACCTCTTCCTGTCGGATCCGATGCGGCTGATCATCGAATCCGCCCGGAGCTCCGAGGAGCAGATAGAGAACCTCCTGAAGCTCAACATTCCGATCTACAACGCGGACAAGCTCGGAAACATCTGGGCGTACACGCGTTTCCCCGAGGGCCAGCGGTTCATCATCGACGGCCGCAATCCGGGAGCGTTCCTGTGCCAGTGATCGAGGTCGTGGGCCTCGCCTCGGGAACCTCACGTACGCTCCACGTGGGCCCGCTCGACCTTTCGACGGACCTCCTCACGTGGCTCCGCCGCCAGGGCGTCACGATCGCCTCGTCCTGCGACGGCGCGGGGGTCTGCAAAAAATGCGAGATCCAGAACGGGTGGCTCACCTGCGAACTAACGCTCGAGGACTTTCTCGGGCGCCGTCCCGACGGCAAGGTCTTCGTCGGCTACCTCTAAAGCATCTTCAGCTCGCCCTTTCCGGTGACGAAGAAGCTCGTGGTGCGCTGGATGTTCTCGAGGAGCGAGCTCGTCGTGTACTGTATCATGACCGTGGCGCCGGCGACCGGATTCACCGACGTGCCCTGGTTTTGGATCCCGCCGAGACGCATGGTCGCGTCGAAGTTCCATCCCCAGAGGACCTTCACGTACTCCGGTACGACCTGGACTGAGGTGAGGTAGGCGCCGACCCCGTTGTACGTCCCGCCGTGCGAATACATCACGCTGAATTTAAAGTGGACGATCGTCACGCCGTAGAGGTTGTCGTACTTGATCTCGTAGGTGCGCTTCACCGGCGCGGTCCAGTTCTCCGTGTCGAAGATGTCGACCGGCTGACCGGCGACGCGCGGGAGGACGCTGATCGGGGCGGTGTTTGTCTTGACCGTCGGCTTCCCCTTCTCTACCAGGTTATAGACCTCTTCTCCGAGGGCCACGAGGTCCCGGCCAAGGGCGATGACCGATCCGATGTTCGCGATCGCATCGACGCCGGCCTTGAGGTTCCGCGTGTGCGGGGCCCCGGGGAACTCGACGGCGGTGGCCGATATCTCCCGGATTTCGATCGACGCGATCTCGTAGAAATCCCGGGACTCGGTCATCCCTTCGTTTTCGTTGGCTGACGAAGCGTTACTCCCGATGAGCATCACGGCAAGGACCAAATTTCTCAGAGCGAATACCATCTAAACCCCCCTAAGGTTTTCAATACGGGGCATTAAAATCATGGCCCGACCGATAAAGTCAAACCTATATTAATCTGACATTTCCTGACCTAATAATGCATGTAGTTATTACTCATTTTGCCTTTTAAAATCGTATAATTTTGCTTGTCGACTTTGATCAACCTTAAGTAGGATTCTGCCGTTGCAGCTATTAGCGTTTCTAATAATTTTTATTATAGGTACTAATACTAAGGAACGATAAATGAAAGTCTGGCTCTCCACTCTGATCCTTCTGACTTCGCTCTCCGCTAAGGCCCTCACAATCGGCGCCTACAACATCCGGAACTTTGACTACGACGAACGTTACAAGATCAGAACCAACAAGCCCGCCCTCGCGGCCCTCATCAAGAGTATGCGCGTGGACGTCCTGAGCGTCGAGGAGATAGGAAAAACCGCCGAGTGGGACCGCTTCGTGGCGAGGAACTTCCCGGGCTACGACACGGAGATCTCCCGCTGCGGTGGCCGCGGCGGCCAGCATCTTGGCTTTCTCTACAATAAGAGCGTCGTCGAGCTCCTCTCCTTCAACGAAGACCTCTCGATCGTCGAACCGGGAACCCCCGGCTCCTGCGACGGCAGCTCCAGGCCCCTCGCCATCGGCCTGTTCCGCGTGAAGGCCACGGGCCAGCGCTTCTACGGCATGACGGCCCACCTCAAGGCCGGCTCGAACGCCGACGCCGCCGTCAAGCGCGCCAAGCAGCTCGAGGTCCTCCGCCGGATCATCGTCGAACTCAAGACCAAGACCGGCGTCCAGGACTTCTACTTCGCCGGCGACCTCAACACCACCGACTACCTCGCCCGCGGAAACGACTTCACAACCCTTAACCGCGTCGCCCAGTCGCTCGGCATGATGGTCCTGACCGGCAACCTCCCGTGCTCGGCCTACTGGTGGGGCGGCACCGACGACGGCATCGAGACGCCGACGCTCCTCGATCACATCGTTGCGACCCCGGGCCTTTCGAAGACCCGCCAGGGGGCCCAGGCCCACGGTCACTGCGCCCAGGTGAGCTGCCGGGAAGTCCCGATCAGAGAGCTCGGCGTGATCTACGGGTCCGTCTCCGACCACTGCCCGGTCACGGCCGTCGTCCAGTAGCCTCAAATCTTCTCGAAAAGGTCCCTCCGGTGACCTTTTCTTTTCCCACCCATCTCTCTAGAATGATCGAGAGGTGACCCAATGAAATACCTAAGCATTGATTTAGAAGCGACCGGGCTCGGCGAGAACTGTCAGATCATCGAGTTCGCCATGATTCCGTTCGATACGCAGCTCCGGCGGCTCGAGGACTCCCTGGGCCGCTCGGTCTACGTCCATTGTCCGTCCTTCGAAGACCTGCGAGATTCCCTCGACCCGTGGGTCCGGGAGCACAACGAAAAGATCATCCGGAAGGCCCACGCCGAAGGGCTCATGCTCTCCGAGTTCCGCGATTACCTCCGGAAGTACCTCGAGTCCCAGGAGGTCCGGAGCTACTTCGGGAATCAAAAGATCGTCCTCTTCGGAAAATCCATGTCCGCGATCGACCTCCCCTTCCTCTCGCGGGACCTGGGCTGGGAGTTCATGCGGAAGTACTTCCATCACCGTAACCTCGACCTCTCGGGCTTCGGCTACGCGCTGATCGACCTCGGGCTCCTTCCCATGGGAATGGACTCGGGCTCGAACCTCATGAACTACCTCAATATGGGAGAAGTGGCGCACACGGCGCTCGAGGACGCCAAGAACACGGCCATCATGTACCTGAAGCTCCTCGATAAGTTCGGGGCGAAGAAGTAGTTAGCCTTCCGAGGCCGAGAGGTAGCGCGACGGGTTCTTCACCTTGTTCTTTACGCGTATCTCGAAGTGGAGGTGAGGCCCCGTCGAGCGGCCGGTGTTTCCGACCTCCGCGATGACCTGCCCCTTGTCCACGCGCTCGCCCTTCTTCACCTTGTTCGTCCGGTTGTGGGCGTAGACCGTGAAGAGGTCGTCGCCGTGGGCGATGACGATCATGTTGCCGTACCCGCGGATCCCGTCGTCGGAGTAGATGACGACGCCGGTGTCGACGGCCACGATCGGCGTCCCCCGCGGCGCCGGAATATCGATCCCGTCGTGGTGCTTCCGGCCCCGGGGGCCGAAGTGCGAGGAGACCTTATAAAAGTGCGGAACGGGCCAGGAGAAGCGGCCGGTGCCTAGGCCCCGGTAATCCTCCACCACGTAGGTGTCCCGGAGGAAGTACGCGATCCCGACCTTCGACGGGATAAAGATCCACTCGCGGCCCTGGAGAGACTTGTCCGGATTGTGGGCCCGGAGCTCGGCCACGGTCAGTCCGTAGGACTTCGCGACTTTTTTGACGTGAACCGGCGTTTCGACGTAAACGTATTGCCCACTCTTCATGGAGGAGCAGGCGGCGAGCAGGACGGCGAGGAGGCTAAGTAAAATATGTCGCATTAAGTCTCTCTATACACCCAACCAGCTCACTATAGTTCCGGTCGCACCTGTCGATCAAAGCGTGGGGTGTAATAGCGATGTATCCATCTGTCACGGCCTGGCAATCCGACGCGGGGTTCTCGTTGAATCCCTCGTAGTGGCCGGCGATCCAGAAATAATCTCTGTTTCTGGCATCTATCCTAGCATGAATTTCCTCGGAGTATAGACGAAAACCGATCTCCGTGATCCGGAAGCCTTTAATTTCTTTCAGCGAGAGGTTCGGAACGTTCACGTTAACGAGGGAAAACGCCGGGATCGTCCGGTGGAGACCCGCCTGCAGGCACCAGTGAATGGCCGTCGCGGCCACGTCGTAACGATGCTCCCCGGTCACGGCGTTAAAGGCGAGGCTCACGGCGATCGCCGGCACGCGGTGGAAGGCCGCTTCGCGGGCGGCCGCGATCGTCCCCGAGTAGTAGAGGTCCTGGCCGAGGTTCGCGCCGCGGTTGATCCCCGAAACCACGACGTCGGGCCGCTGGTCCTTCATCAGATGCCCGAGCCCCATGAGGACGCAGTCGCCGGGATAGCCGGAACATCCGTAGACCTTCTCCTCTAGCTTTTCCAGCCGCAGCGGCTTATCGAGGCTCAGGCTATGGCCTGTGGTAGACCGCTCCTCGAGGGGTGCGATGATCGTCGTGTCGTAGCTCGGGGTCAGTTCCCGGAAGAGGGCCCGGATGCCCGGTGCGGTAACTCCATCGTCATTGGCCAGCAGGATTCGCATGCGCGCTTCTCCAAAGTCTCATGGTGCGTAGCTTTTCCTGATCCACCGAGCGGTAGCTTCGCTCCACTTCGCTCGTGAGATCGATGCTTAGCTTGAGGCCGCCGTGGAGGTTAACAAAGAGTGATTGCTCAAAACTCTCCGCGTGTAGATAGACGGCGAGGTTCCGCTCGTCGACCAGGCGCCACAGCTCGGGGAGCCGTTGGTAATCGCTCTGATAGCGGAGGGGAAGGAGCACACCGCTGGCGGCGTCGAGCGAGAGGATCTCGCGCCAGTCCCCGGCGGGGTCAAAGAGCCAGTAAAAGGAACGACCCAGACCCTGATAAAAGGCCGCGGGCCGGACGTCTCGAAAGATGAGGCCGACGTTCGGGAACCGGGCCTCGAGGAGGTTCAGGAACGAGAGCACGGTTTCTTTCTTGTCGTCGCCGAAGGTGAGGTAGACCTCCTCTCCTCCAAGAAGCGGAAGGAGTTCCTGCAGCTGGCGAAACGGGACGAGGTTCGCGCTCCGGCCCCGGAGGTC
>JBILTI010000411.1:0-2814 GCA_044371595.1 Bacteriovoracaceae bacterium | reverse complement strand
ATGGGCGGGGGGGATGGGGGGTCGGGGGACGGGTAGAAACTATCGAGGCCGTCAACGGATTCGACAGCCCGGTCGTAACTGCTCAAAAAAGTGTTATTTTACAAAGAGTTAACGATCTCTCCGAGGTACGGAATGGCCTCTCTTTGCGAGATCCGGTCGTCGAGATACTTCCAAAAACTTAATTCCAACTTCCGGCATGTCGACGCCAAAGAGAGCATAGGGTCCCAGGCACGGACTCTGCTAACGGATCGGTTCTGGAGCGAGATCTTTCGCTTTATAACCCGTTCTCTGACGTCGAGCTCCGCCTGATTGTTATGGACCGGAAGCTGCGGGTACTTAAGGAAAAGAAGAAGTCTGAGCTTCACCAAGTTTAAGAAGGATTACGAAAGCGAGATTCCGTCGGCGGTTAGTGCCTGGAGTCGTCACTGGATCAAACGCTGGCGTACTTGAAGTTCCCGAAGGAGGAGTGGAAGTCGCTTCGAACGACGAATCGGATTGAGAGATTGAACAAGGAATTTAAACGAAGAACGAAACAAATGGAGACGGTTGCCAGTGAGAAAAGCTGCTACAACTTGCTCGTGGTGATCGCTCTGACAATGGAATTATACTGAAGACTTTATCCAATTACCTGGAAGAGTGCTTTGCCAGGGACAGAAACCGGATTTATACATAAATTTTGACAGCACCTTATCAATCTTTATTATCACTTTATCGGATTCATCGCTGAAAACCTTGAATCCGTTACAACAGCTTACGAAACTTGTAGTATGGTTTTTCTTGTACTTGGTCCTACGGGTCTCATCGTCGAAAGAAAACTCCTTGCAGGGCCGGCGGTCACCCGCGTAATCGCCATTTCCCGGAGGCAGTTGTCGATCCAGGATCCGCGGCTCGAGGTCGCAATCGTCGACTTCGAACAGCGGGAAACGTGGGAGAAGGACCTCCGGGGCGACGTCCTCGTCTCGGCCCTAGGGACCGACCCTGATTCCCCCTTCTTCTACCTTCGGATGAAGGGGCAGCTCGAAGCGACCGTCACCCGGTTGCCCTTCGCTTCGATCGCGATCCTGCGGCCCGGTTCCCTGACGTGGCCCCGGAAGACGCGCCGGCCGGGGAAGTCGTCTCCACGCTTCTCCTAAGGCTCATGCCGTAGGTCCTGGTGACCCCGGGCACGGCCCGTTCTGGCCGAGGTTGCCGCGGGGCTCGCGGGGATCCCCGGAATCCGGATCATCGGCCCGCGGGAAATCCTCGGCGAGGAGTAGCTAGGCCGCTCCGGGAAGCCCGCCGGTCGTTTCTCCGTTGGAAGCGGGGTCCGTCGGTTCCGCTTCTTCCGTGCCGTAGTCTCCGGTTTCACCCGAGGTTTCACCCCCCGTCGTAGGTTCCTCGGGGAAGTCGGCGCCGTCGTCGACGCCGCTCGACCCGCCGACCCCGCCGGTCTCCGGTACGGGAATGTCCGTCTCGTCCCGGTCGATGCGGCCGGGAACGCGCCCCGGCCGGGCGAGGATGCCACAGGCAATGGGAAGGGCCATGTGCGCCGAATACCTCCCGCGACCGGCGACCGAATTCGGGAGCGGCGTCGCCGCGGGCACTCCGGCGACCACCACCGCGAGACCTTTCACGGAGATCGCCGTTGATCCGTCGACCTTCGCGAGGTCGTCCTGCGGGTTAAGGTCCGCGTCCCGGAGGTCCCGCTCGAGGCGCGCGTACTCGACGGTGCGGGACCAGTAGTAATGGCCGTACCGGTCGCTCACCGGGAAGATCCCGCCGCCGAGGTGTTGGGCTGAGAGGTCGTCGTCGAGCGGGATCAGGACCGGGCCATAGACGGCCGCGCCCTCGTCCGCGTCGATCACGCCGTCGCCGTTCGCGTCGTCGCGCGGAAGCTCGGGGCACCGGGTTCCCCGGTGCACGTTCTGGATCGCGAGGGTCTCCGGGACCCCGCCGGAGTAGCGGAGCCCCGCCACCAGCTCGTCGCGGTCGCGGACGATCATGAGCGAGCCGTTGAACTTCGGCGTGAGCGCGGGCCGGAGCGGCCGGAGCACGGCCTGGTAGGGCCCCCGGAGCTCGAGTTCGACGGGGTCCGTCCGTTTGCTTTGGACCGGGCCCCCGCCCGCGGGGCCATCGCAGGAGACGGTGAAGATCAGAAGGAGCGGCAGAAGGTTTCGGCGGCGCATGTGATCGTCCTTAGAGGTTAACACCGAAGGCTTCCCGGAAGGCGTTCCGGACCTCCGGCGCGTGCCAGCGATCGCGGATCGCGCCGGTGAGATCAAGGAGCTCGAGGTCGATCGGCTGGTAGTAGTACATGCTGGTTTTCATGACGAAGCACGAGCCGGACTCGGAAAAGTCGGCGTGGTCGCGGTAGCGGTCGACCACGGGGCAGTGGGCGTTGTCCCGGAGAAAGGCATCGGTCCACTGTTTGAGCGAGAGCGGACCCCGGGCGTACTTTACGTCCAGCACCCGCTCCCGCACGCGGCCCTCGACGACGACGTGGGCCGCGGGGGCCACGTGGAACCACCACTCGAACTTGTGCTTTCGGATGAAGCGGCGGGTGAAGAAAATCCAGGTCTTCGAGGAGTAGAACCTGTGCCGGCGCCGCCAGTCGAAGGCCCAGGCGTGGGCCCGGTCGTAGCACTGCGACTCGGGAGCGAAGTCCCGCCGGGCTTCGGCGAAGAAGCTCCGCGCGGCCTCAAGGGAGGGCAGGACCGACGGGACGAAGGTCTCCGCGCGCGCGGCCGGCGGCGCCGCGGGGAACGCCGGAACCGGAGGGTTCGTTTTGCGGATGGCGACGATCTCCCGGCGGTCGTTCAGCCGGATCCGATACCA
>JBILTI010000002.1:0-18045 GCA_044371595.1 Bacteriovoracaceae bacterium | reverse complement strand
GAACGTCCTCCCGCAGCTCACCGAGCACGTCAAAGAAGAGAGCGTATTGTTCATGGGGCAGATCGGCATCGGGGCGATCAACTACACGAAGGAAATCTACCGCGTCTACTGACGTCCTAGAGCGTCTTCAGGAATTCGATCAGCTCGCGCTTCTCCTTCGGGCCGTAGACCTCGACCCCGTCCTTCACGAAGATCCGCTCGTCGTGGCCTCGGTTGGAGAGTCCCTCCTTCCGGGCGTCGAAGAGGTACTCGCGGTTCCGCGTCCACGCCGCCGGCGTCTTCGCGCCGAGGGGGTAGCCCACGCACTCCTGATCGAAGTCGGTCCGGCGATCCAAGGCCGGGCCCGCCCAGTAGGTTGCGGGACGCGCAGGCCCCGGGGTCAGGAGGGCGCAGAGGTTCGGCACGGAGTTGTTGTGGAAGTAGGGCCAGCGGGCCCAGATCCCGTCGAGCGGCGGCGGCACGTAGCCGGTCTGCGGCTCCACCACCGCGCCGATCGCGGCGGAGATCTTGAGGCGGTTCAGGTCTGCGGCGAACTCGCGCATGCCGAGGTAGCGGCCCGGATCCGTGCCGACGTCTCGGACCGGCGTCTTCCGGTGGTAGGTGACCCGCGTGGTCTGGAGGAGCTCTTCCTTCGTCAGGCGGGCCGCGCGGGGTGAGCTCCAGCCCTTCTCGTAGACGCCGTGGCAGCGCTGGCAGGAGGCGACGAAGTGTCGCTCCCCGCGCCGGGCCCGCTCGAGGTCGACGGCGTCGACGCCGAAGAACTTCTCGTAGCGCGGCGGTCTCGTGGCGAAGACCGCGGCCGTGAGTTCGTCGATCGTCCGCTGGTTCTCGCGGAGCCAGCGTTCGAGCTTCTCGAGGTCGGTGCCGCGGCCGATCTCGTTCCAGAGGAAGTTCGTGTGGACCGGATTTCCGGAGACGATCGACCCGTCCGCGAGCCAGCGGTTCTTGTACTTCACGTTCCACCAGACCGCGGGCTTCGAGTCGGCCACGAGGGTCTCGAGCTTGTTGCGGCGGGGGTACCGCTGCGCGCGATCGGTCCGCGTCGCCGCGGCGTCCGGTTCCCGGCGCGCGAGCGAGAGCGCCACTTGAGCGAGCGAAGTATCGAGGCCCAGGACGGCCGGCGCCTTGGCGCCGACGAAGCGTAGGTGCTCCTTCGCCGTCACCAGCATCAGCCGCTCGCCCTCGGTCCCTTCGAGGAGATCGCGGAAGACGAAGGAGTTCACGTACGGCGCGAGCTGGGCCCCGCGGCGGAAGAATTCGTTCGCGCGGGGGAAGCGGTTGGTGAGGCCCAGGACCTTCACGCCGAAGAGGTCGGCCGTATGGCAGGTGGCGCAGCCGAAGGTGAGGCCCGTTCCGTTTGCCGTTTCGACGAGGGTCGCGCCCATCGGCTGGGCCCGCTCTTCGGCGGTCAGCGCTGGCAGCGGATTCGGCGTCTCCCGCTGGGGCGCCGGCGGGTAGTCGTGGAGCCCAAGCCAGGCGTACACTTCGGCCATGCTCTCGAACGGCGAAACGACCCGCGTGAGGTCGAAGAGGAGCTTCCGCACCGGGTGCTCGGGGTCGCTCTCGAAGAACGTCTTCAGCGGGTAATAGGGGATCCGGAGTTCGCTCACGCTCACGGGATAGAAGAGGGCGTGCCGCCGGCCCGCCGTCACCGTTCGCTCGTAGGTTCCCAGCGGAAGTTCGTAGATGTTTTCCCGTGGGGCCGTGACTTCGTAGTCGCGGGACCAGTCGGGAACGGCGGCGAAGGAAGTTAAGGATATTGTAAATAAAAATAGTTTGAGTGATTGATATTTCATCTCCCGATCATCAGAAGGGTGAGAGGAAAGGTCAACTCGCCATTTCTAACATTCTGATTGGGATTGGGTGTTAGGAAAAAACTAATTTGGTCTGTTGACGGGGGGCCGGGGATTCAATGATGATGGGTTCGAAATCATAAGCCATGATTTCACCTCCCAGATTAGATAGGGCCCTCGTCTTGACCGCGAGGGCCTCTATTTTTTAACCCGCCTTCTTAACGCCCGATTGAATCTTCTGGAACTCCGCCGCGAGCTTCTTCCCGTCGAGGGGAAGCTGGTAATAGCCGTTGGCCCCGGACGGCGTCTGCGCGTGGACCCGCGCCTTCTCTGGCGAAATGTGCTTGGCCATGATGAGCGTCTTCGTCGCCGGAAACTTCTTCTTCACCTGCGCCGAGAGGTGGTTTACGGCCTTCGGGTTCGCGTCGTAGTTGAACATCACGATCTGAAAGGTCTTGGCCGCGAGGTAGCGGTTGAGGTCGGCGAGCTCGGTCGCGACGACGTACTCGAAGCCCCGGGGGAAGTTGGCCATCGCCTTCTGGAAAAAGTCGCTCTGAAAGTCGAAGAGGATCACCCGGAACCCCGGCGCGCTCTTGGGCGCCGAGCTCTCCTTCGCCGGCGCGGAGGCCACGGCCTCTTCCTGCGGGACCGCGAACTCGAGGTCCTCGACGATGCTCGCGAGCTCTTCTTCCTGCTTCAGCTTCTGCTTCTTCAGCGCGTTCAGGTCCAGAACGACGGTCGGCTTATCGTCATCATCCACGCTCATCCGCGTACTCCTTCGGGTCCAAGCATTTCGGTTTCTTGCCTCATCGGCAGGTCGCGGGCGAAGCTTTAAACCTTCCCTTGAATTTCTTCCGGACCGGTCCCGCGGATCGCTCAAGTTCGCCCACGGAATTCCGATAAGTAAGGTAAGGATAGGTGAGTTAAAAATGCCCTTCGATGATTTAGACCTCGAGTTCGAAGACGAGGAAGAGTCGAAAAAAAAGAAGAAAGAGGCGATCGACGTCGACGTCGACCTCGACTTTGCCGCGCCCGAGGGCGCGAGGCCTCGCCCCGTCCCGCAGACGCCTCCGCCGGGGCCCGGCGCGCCCGCCGCCGCCAGGCCTCCCTGCGCTCCCTCTCCCGTGCGAAAGATCGAAGACGCCCGCGCCGCGCAGGCGAGGGCCGGCGCTCCGCCGGGAAGCGCGGGACCGCGCACGGCGGGCTCGAGCGCCCTCCGGGCGGAGCCCGGGGACTTCGATTCGCAGCAGGTGGTCGAGCTACGCGAGCAGATGCGGAAGCTCGAGCTCGACTCGCAGGTGAAGGTCGCCGTTGCCGAGTTTAAGACCGAATATCTCACCGAGCTGCTGAGCGACATGAAGCTCGTCGAGCATCAGGTGAACCAGCTCCTCATCCGCATCAACGCCAAGCACCCGGACATTAAGAATGAGGTGCTGATGATCAAAAAGATCCTTGCCGACTTCACCGCAAAGAAAAGAAAATAGTTCATCACCACTCACCGGGATGAACTCATGAAACGCTCCCTCTCCATGCTCCTGTTCCTCGCAACGACCGCAGCGGCCGCGGGGGTCGAGAAACTCACCGTCACGAAGCTCGACTTCGACTACGTCGCCCCGGCGGGCGCGGGCGCCGTCGAGCGCGTCGGCGTGGGGCTGGGGATCGGCCCCGGTCCCTATCCGCTCCAGGTCGTCCGGACCGGGGAGGGCTTCGAGATCGGCACACCCTTCGCGGACGTCACCTGGCTGCGGCCTCTGAAGCTCGCGTACGAGGCCCGGGCCTTCGCCGCCCGGGAGGTCAGCGCGGCCCTCGGCACCCGGCCCCACGTCGTCGCGGGTAAGCTCCTCGCCGTCACCACGGCGGCGGGGAACGAGTACCGGGCCGGGGAGCTCCGCGGAAGCTGCGCGGGGACCGCCACCGGGCGCTTCGAGCGCCGGCTCCTCGAGGACTGCCGGACGAAGATGACGCTCGCGGCGCGGACGCTCGAGCTCCCCGACGACTTCATCCTGTCAAATATCATCTCCCGGCTGCCGCTCCCCGCGGCCGACGCCCGGGCGATCCCCGTGAACAACCTCTCGCTCGCCGTCGAGGACGGCCGCTTCGCCCTCGAGCTCTACCTGAAGCTCGTCTTCCGCGCGGGGCACCGGCTCCGCGGGGACCTCGGCTACGAGGACGGGTATAAAACGCTCGTGCTCCGGATCGACGAGGTCCGCTTCGGCGAGCTCTCGGTCACGAACCTCTTCCTGCGAGCGCTCCGCGAGCTGGGCCAGAGCGACGACGTGACGGTGTCGCCGCCGTTCGTCCGGATCAACCTCGAGAAGCTCTATGAAAAGCAGTAGGGAGCACGTCGCCGGCGTCGAGCTCCTCCAGGTCACGGGCCCGGACCCGCGCGTCGGCGTCGTTTTTTTTCACGGCTACGGCGCCAACATGCACGACCTCTTTCCCCTCTGGGAAATGTGGCACGCCGACAAGTTTAATTGGTACTTCCCGAACGGGGTCCAGGCCCTCCAGATGGGGTACTACGAAGGCCGGGCCTGGTTCTCGATCGACCTCGCCGAGCTCGACCGGGCCATGCGCGAAGGGCGGCTACGGGACCTCCGGAAGAGCGTTCCCCCGGAGCTAGATGGGACCCTCCAGGCCCTCGAGGGCCTCGTGCTCGAACTCTCGAAGCGCCACGAGACGCTCATCCTCGGCGGGTTCTCCCAGGGTGCGATGTGCGCCGCCCACCTCGCGATGAAGGAGTCTCTCAAGATCGACGGCCTCGTCCTGCTCTCGGGGGCGCTCCTGGCCGAGGAGCGATTCCCCGCCACGGCCCGGGCGGTTCCGTTTTACCAGTCCCACGGGCGGCAGGATCCGATCCTGTCGATCGACGGCGCCCGCGACCTGACGGCGAAGCTCCGGTCGCTCAACTTCCCGGGGACGCTCCGGGAGTTCGCCGGCGGGCACGAGATTCCTCCCGCGGTGATCGCCGAGGTGAAGGCCTTCCTCCACCAGTTCGCCTAGGGGGCGAGGAGGAGCGTCACGCCGGCGCGGGTGGCCTCGGCGAAGGCCGCCTGCACCTGGGGGAAGGGCCGGAGCCGCGCGCTCTTAATCCCGAGGAGGGCGCCGGCGTAGCCGCCGTAGATGTCCTTCAGCTTCGGCGCGAGCATCACCGTCGCCGGATCCTCGACGAGGTAGCGGTAATCGGTCGCCGACGTCACGAACTCGTACGAGAGCGTCAGCATCAGCGGCGCGGCGAAGGCCGAGGCCTCGGTGTGGCCCGCGGCCTCGAGGGCCTTCGCGAGGTAGAGCGGGACGTAGAAGTGGTAGATGTTACGGTTGAGGTCCCGCTGTAGGTCCTTCGGGTAGAAGAGCTTCCGGTAGTTGTCTTCGGAGATGTCGAGGACCAGGTTGATCGTGTCGATGACCCGCGAGAGGAGCTCCTTGTTCGGCCCGAAGTGCTGGTTGCCGTCGGTCCCCGCGGTTTCGAGGTAGGCGAGGTGGAGCTTCTGCGTGCTCGTGTCCTGGAACAGGGCCGCGATCGCCCGGGCCGCGTCGTGGTCGGTGCGGAAGTATTTCCGCGTGAGGCTCCAGATGTTCAGCTCCGAGTGCGCGCCGGAGATGAAGCGGTAGAGCTCCTGGTTGAGGTCGTTGAGGTAGGTGCCGGTGGCCGGCGACGAGAGGAGGCCGATGAGGTTGCGCTTGAACGCGACGAAGACGAACGAACTCGGGGTCCAGTTGTTGTTTGGGTCCCACGGGGGAAGGATCCGGTCGGAGAAGATGACGTCGTAGTCCAGCAGCGCGATCAAATTTTTGACGGCCTCGCGGCACGGGCCCCGGCGCTCTTGCGGCAGGTACCGGGAGCAGCGGGCGCCGATGACCTGTTGGAGGGCGAAATCCCGGAGCTCTCCTTGGTCCACGATAAATTTTAGTAGGCGATTGGAACGACGATCTGCGCCATCCGTTCCCGCACGAGAGAGCGCGGAGACCAGAAGGAGAGAAGCGAATAAAAGGAGGATATTTTTCATAGGCAGCTTAAGGTGCTTTAAGCGAGTGTATTGGTCAATTAAAAATAGGTATGGGTGGAGCGCCGTGCCAGAAACTAACTCTTGATATTTCTTGGTTTTGAGATTTTCACAAGGTGAGGGTTATCATATAATTCCCCCATCATTAACCCCATCATTCAAGAGAACCTTCGTTATGACTGTTTCCCGCGATTATTCGTATGTCGGTTGATCACTCCTGGAAACAGTTTTTCCGCGGCGTCGACTTTGCGCTCGCGAGACCCGAAGCGGCGGAGCCCACGACCGCGGCCGCGCCGGGGAACCTCGCGAAGGAGTTTAAGGTCTACCGCCTGATCGAGGCCTACCGCTCGCGCGGTCATCTCGTCTCGACCACGAATCCAATCCGGGAGCGCGTCAACCGTCACCCCCGGCTCGACCTCGAGGACCACGGTCTCACCCAGGCCGATCTCGAGGAGTCCTTCGCGATCGGCGAGGCCCTGGGCCTCAAGGGCCCGAAGCTCAAGGACATCGTCGCTCACCTGCGCGGGATCTACTGCGGCAACATCGGCGCCGAGTACATGCACTCGAACGACTCCGAGGTCCGCGAGTGGTTCCAGAAGAAGTTCGAAAACGGCGAGGCCGACAAGAACTTCGGCATCGAGAAGAAGAAGCGGATCCTCACGAAGCTGAACGAGGCCGTGGCCTTCGAGAACTTCCTGCACACGAAGTACGTAGGCCAGAAGCGCTTCTCTCTCGAGGGCGGCGAGAACACGATCCCGGCCCTCGACGCGATCATCAGCGCCTCAGCGAACCACGGCGTCGAAGAGGTCGTGATCGGTATGGCCCACCGGGGCCGCCTGAACGTCCTCGCGAACATCATGGGGAAGACCTACGAATACATCTTCAACGAGTTCGAGGGGACGGCCCAGCCGGACCTCACGATGGGCGACGGCGACGTGAAGTACCACATGGGATACGCGTCCCAGGTCACGACCGCCGGTGGCCACAAGGTCTACCTGAAGCTCATGCCGAACCCGTCGCACCTCGAGGCCGTCGACGCGGTCGTCCTCGGTTACACGCGCGCCCAGGGCGACACGCTCTACGGCGAGCACCCGGGCAAGCTCCTCCCGATCATCATCCACGGCGACGCCGCGGTCGCGGGCCAGGGGATCGTCTACGAAACGGTTCAGATGTCGGGCCTGAAGGGCTATAACGTGGGCGGCGCGATCCACTTCGTCATCAATAACCAGATCGGCTTTACGACGGACTTCGACGACGCGCGCTCGTCGATCTATTCGACCTCCGTCGCTCGGGTCCTCGAGACGCCGGTCCTCCACGTGAACGGCGACGACGCCGAGGCCGTGGTCTACGCCGTCGAGCTCGCCGCCGAGTTCCGGGCGAAGTTCCACAAGGACATCTTCGTCGACATGGTCTGCTATCGGAAGCACGGCCACAACGAGTCCGACGAGCCGCGGTTCACGCAGCCGAAGTTCTACTCGCTCATCTCGAAGCACGCCAACCCGCGCGAGGTCTACAAGGACAAGCTCATCGAAGGAAAGCAGATCGAGGCGCAACTTGCGGTACAGATGGAGGAGCAGTTCAAGAACCTCCTCCAGGATCGCTTTAACATGGTGAAGCAGAAGCCACTCCCGTACCTCTATCAGAAGCCGGAAGAGCAGTGGAAGTCGTTCCGGCGCTCGACGCCGAAGGACTTCGACTACTCGCCGAAGACCGCCGTCACCCGCGACGTGCTCGAGAAGTCCCTGAAGGCCCTCACGACGCTCCCGGCCGACTTTAAGCCGATCCAGAAGATCGAAAAGCTCATCGAGGAACGCGCCAAGCGCTGGCAGGACGATCAGTTCGACTGGGCCCTCGCCGAAAACATGGCCTACGGCTCGCTCCTCCAGGAAGGGATCAGCGTCCGGATGTCAGGCCAGGATTGCATCCGGGGGACCTTCTCCCACCGGCACGCCGGCGTCGTCGACGAGCAGTCGAACACCCGCTACATCTTCCTGAACGCCGTCGCCCACAAGCAGGCGAAGTACAAGATCTACAACTCGCTCCTCTCCGAGTACGCGGTGCTGGGCTTCGAGTACGGTTACTCGCTCGGATCTCCGAGCTCGCTCAACATCTGGGAGGCCCAGTTCGGCGACTTCGCCAACGGCGCCCAGACGATTATCGACCAGTTCATCTCCTCCGGCGAGTCGAAGTGGCAGCGCCAGAGCGGCGTCGTCCTCCTCCTCCCGCACGGCTATGAGGGTCAGGGCCCCGAGCACTCCAACGCCCGCCCCGAGCGCTTCCTCCAGCTCGCGGCCGAGTGGAACATGGTGGTCGCGAACCTCACGACCCCGGCCAACATCTTCCACGTCCTCCGGCGGCAGGTGAAGTGGGACTTCCGGAAGCCCCTCGTGATCTTCACGCCAAAGTCGCTCCTCCGGCACCCGGACTGCGTCTCGTCGGCGAAGGATCTCAGCGACGGCGCGTTCCAGGAGATCATCGACGACGCTAACGTCAATGCTAAGGACGTGAAGCGCCTCGTGATGTGCACCGGCAAGGTCTACTACGACCTGAAGGCGCGCCAGCAGAAGGACAAACGCAAGGACGTCGCGATCGTGCGCCTCGAGCAACTCTATCCGATGCCGGAGGAGCAGAGCTGGAAGCTCCTCGAGAAGTACAAGCACGCCGAGAAGGTATGGGTCCAGGAGGAGCCGAAGAACATGGGCGCCTTCACGTTCCTGCGCCGGTACACGCAGTTCGACGACTTCAAGCTCATCGCCCGCAAGTCCTCGGCGTCGCCGGCCACCGGCTACGCCAGCGTCCACGCGCAGGAGCAGGCGAAGATCGTGAACAGTGCGTTCGCAGATAAAATCGAATCCGTATAAGCGATAAAAGGATAACTTATGGTTGACGTAAAGGTGCCAAGTGTAGGCGAGTCCATCTCCGAGGTAACGATCGCGAGCTGGCTCAAGAAAGACGGTGACGTCGTGAAGCTCGACGAAGCGATCTGCTCGATCGAATCCGACAAGGCGACGCTCGAGATCTCCGCGCCTAAGGCGGGGAAACTTAAAATCATCGTAAACGAGGGCGAGACCGTCGCGATCGGAACGAAGGTCGCAGAGGTCGACGAGACCGCTACCGCCGCCGCGACGCCGGTGGAGAGTAAGGCTCCGGCGAAGGAAGCTCCAGCGACCACCGCCGTCCCCCGGGAAACCGCCGACTCGAAGAACTATCCTTCCCCAGCCGCGGCGAAGATCCTTGCCGAGAAGGGCATCGACGCCGGCGCGGTCGCCGGATCGGGCCGCGACGGCCGCATCACGAAGGGCGACGCCCTCGCCGCCGAGAAGCGCGAAGCCCCCGGCGCGGGTGCAACCGCCGCCGCCGAATCGCCGCTGAAGGCCCTGGCGCGGGAAACCCTCTCGTCGTCGTTCTCCCGCGAAACCCGCCGCGAGAAGATGACCGGTCTCCGTAAGACCATCGCCGCCCGGCTCGTGGCCGCGAAGAACACCACGGCGATGCTCACGACGTTCAACGAAGTCGACATGTCGGCCGTGATGGAGCTCCGGAAAAAATACAAAGACTCGTTTAAGGAAAAGCACGGCGTGGGCCTCGGCTTCATGAGCTTCTTCACGAAGGCCGCGTGCGCCGCCCTTAAGCAGTACCCGGCCGTCAACGGCATGATCGACGGCAACGAGATCGTCTTCCACAACTACGCCGACGTCGGCGTGGCGGTTTCGACGCCGCGGGGCCTCGTGGTTCCGGTCATCCGGAACGCTGAGTCCATGGGCATGGCGGGGATCGAGTCTAAGATCATCGAACTCGCGACCCGCGCCCGCGACGGGAAGATCACGATCGAGGAGATGCAGGGAGGGACCTTTACCATCACGAACGGCGGAATCTTCGGCTCGATGCTCTCTACGCCGATCCTGAACGCTCCGCAGTCGGCGATTCTCGGCCTCCACAACATCGTCGAGCGCCCGGTTGCGGTCAACGGTCAGGTCGTCATCCGGCCGATCATGTACCTCGCTCTTTCCTACGACCACCGGATCATCGACGGCCGTGAATCCGTGTCCTTCCTCAAAGCGGTAAAGGAGATGATCGAAGATCCGGCCCGCCTCCTCCTGGACGTGTAACTATGGAACAGTTTGATGTCATCGTCATCGGCTCCGGCCCCGGCGGCTATATATCGGCGATCCGCGCGGCCCAGCTTGGGAAAAAGGTCGCCATTGTCGAACGTTATAAAACCCTCGGCGGAACCTGCCTGAACGTCGGCTGCATTCCCTCGAAGGCATGGCTTGACTCCTCGGAGCGCTACTTTGAAACCGTCCACTCGCACACCCTTCACGGGATCGAAGTGGGCGACGTGAAGCTCAACGTGAAGAAGATGTCCGACCGCGTGGCGAAAGTCGTCGAAGGGATCACCGGCGGCGTCCAGTTTTTGATGAAGAAAAACAAGATCACGGTCCTCCAGGGACACGGGTCCTTCAAGGACAAGCACACGGTCGTGGTCGCCGGGAAAGAATACGGCTTCAAGAACGCCGTCATCGCCACCGGCTCGAAGCCGTCGTCGCTGCCGGGAGTGACGATCGATAAGGAGCGCGTGATCAGCTCCACCGAGGCGCTTAAGCTCACCGAGGCCCCGAAGCACCTCATCGTCATCGGCGCCGGCGTCATCGGCCTCGAGCTTGGCTCGGTTTACAATCGCCTCGGCTCGAAGGTCTCGGTGGTCGAGTTCGCCGATTCGTGCATCGCCTCGATGGACGTGGATCTCGGCAAGGAGATCCAGAAGGTCCTTAAGAAAGACGGAATGGAGTTCCACCTGGGCCACGGTGTCACCGCGGTTACCCGCAACGGCGCCGAGGTAACGGTTAAGGCGAAGAACAAGGCCTCCGGCGAAGAGCTCGCGCTGACCGGGGACTACTGCCTCGTCGCCGTGGGGCGCAGGCCCTACACCGATAACCTGGGCCTCGAGAACGCGGGCCTAAAACTCGACGAGCGGGGTCGGATCCCGGTCAACGATCACCTCCAGACCGCCGAGCCGCACATCTTCGCCATCGGCGACGTCGTCCGCGGGGCGATGCTCGCGCACAAGGCCGAGGAAGAGGGCGTCTTTGTCGCCGAAGTCATCGCGGGGCAGAAGCCGCACATCAACTACCTTCTGATCCCGGGCGTCGTTTACACCTGGCCCGAAGTCGCCGCGGTGGGATATACCGAACAGGAACTGAAGCAGAAGGGGGTGGCCTACAAGGTCGGAAAGTTTCCGTTCCTCGCGCTGGGCCGCGCCGCCGCTTCGAACGAGAAGAACGGTCTCATCAAGGTCCTCGCGGACAAGAGCACCGACGAGATCCTCGGGGTTCACATGATCGGTCCGCGTACCGCCGACCTGATCGGCGAGGCCGTGGTCGCGATGGAGTTCCGGGCGAGCGCCGAAGACATCGGACGCATCTCTCACGCGCACCCAACCTACTCGGAAGGTTTCAAGGAGGCCTGCCTGGCCGCGTCCGAAAACCGCGCTCTCAATATCTAATAAAGTTGCATTAGACATTCCGTCATCCATAAACTCCCCCCACAGGGGAGCTTATGGATGAACGTAAGGTAGAGGCCACCAACGAACGGCTCCGCGAACTCGCGGAGTACGACATCCTCGAAACCGGGGCGGAGACGGCCTTCGATCAGCTCGCTTACCTCGCGGCGAAGGTCGCCGGTACCCCGATCGCGCTCCTGAGCTTCCTCGACCTTCGCCGGCAGTGGGTGAAGGCCTCCTACGGGATCGAGATCAGTGAGATCGACCTGGAGCTGACCGCATGCCAGTACACCATCCGGCAGGAGGAGGTCTACGAGATCGAAGACGGCGCCGCGTGCGGCTGGCCCTCCGAGTACCTCCGCCGGCATAACCTGCGCTATTACGCGGGGATCCCGATCAAGGGCCGCGGCAACGTCAGCATCGGCGTCCTCTGCGTCATCGATCGCGGGGTTCGGAAGCTCTCGGACGAGCAGCTAAAGCTCCTCCGGACAGTGGCCCAGCAGATCCGGGAGACGCTCGAAATCCGCCGCGAATACCAGGAAAACCTGCGGCGCCTGAACACCATGTACGGCATGCGGCTCCCGCTGGACAAGCGGCTGATGGATCTCGTTCATCTCACGACGACGCGCACCTTCGCGGAGCTGGCGTCGGGCCTCATCTTCCGGCTCCGCCCGCTCGCCATGAACGTCCAGAACCTCGAGCTTCTCCTGCGAAATCCTTCCTATGAGATCACCCCCGAGGACCTCGAAGTCCTGTTCGACACGGGCCACGCCATCCTGCGGGTCACGGATTCCCTCGATACCTTCGTCCGCTCCCAGCGGGAGAAGTCGATGAAGCCCCTGGACCTCGGGACGATCATCTCGGAGGCGATCGCGCTCCTCGAGTTCAAGCTCCGGGACAGCGGGATAGTCATCCAGGTGCGGGCCGAGGATGAGTTCCGCTGCGTCGGGAGCTACTACATGCTCACCAAGGCCCTCTACTGCGTCCTGGTCAACGCCGTCGAGGCCGTCCAGGGACGGAAAGACCAGCGGGTCGAGGTGACCCTGAAGTACGGCGATGGCCGGGCCCTGATCCTCGTGAGCGATAGCGGTCCCGGGATCCCCGAGTCGATCCGGGAGTTCATCTTCTATCCCTTCTTCTCGACGAAGGCTGAGGCGGGGATGGGCGTGGGCCTCGCCCTCGCGCGGTCCCTCCTCCAGGAGCACGGCGGCGACGTCCGACTCGTCTCCGGGGCGCATCCGACGACCTTTGAACTTTCGATCCCGATCCCGCAGCAGTAGGGGTCGCCGCTCAGGCGGCCCGGGAGACCGGCGCCCGGCGCTCCTCGAGGAACGCCTTCAGCTTGTCGGCGTCATCGACGAAGTGGATCCGGAGGCGGCCCCGGGCGGTGGTCAAGGTGACGGTGGAGAAGGACTGGCCCGGTTCGGAGACGTCGATCGAGCGGATGTCGCAGTAGCGGACCGTGCGGGTCAGAGAAAGGAAGCGGATCGTTAGCCCCGCGTCCTCGAAGACGACCGTGTGCTTCAGGTCATAGGTGACGAACCCTCCAACCATGGCGGCGATGAATCCGCCAAGGACGCTCAGGCTTAGTTGCGAGAATTCTCCCGGCGCGACCTTGAGGATCACGAAACACTGGACGGCGTAGCACGCGACGATGAAGGGAACGAC
This sequence comes from Bacteriovoracaceae bacterium, assembly GCA_044371595.1. Classification (GTDB taxonomy): domain Bacteria; phylum Bdellovibrionota; class Bacteriovoracia; order Bacteriovoracales; family Bacteriovoracaceae; genus Peredibacter. The sequence goes on along the minus strand of JBILTI010000002.1, from coordinate 5,083 downwards.
CCGGACCATGTGGTCGAGGTGCCGCTCCCGGGTGACCTTTTGCATAAGTCTCCTCCTGAGTTAACCGCTTCTCGGCGGAAACCGGTCCCGAGTGAAGGAGTTTTTCCCGGGACGCGTAGCCGGGGGTGCGGGGGCTACGCGCCCCGGCGGGACTGCTTTTTCTCGATGAACGAGACGATCAGGTCCGGGGAGTCGACGTGGTAGAGTCGGGCGACGGCGCCGTCCCGCTGATGGAGCAGGATGTTCGCGTAGCCGTGGCGCTCCCGCCGGATCTCGATGTGGACGATGTTCCGGTAGAGAATCTCTTCCTTCACCCCTAGTACGTCGAGGCGCAGCTCGAGGTAGTTCGGCCGGAGGATCACTCGGTGGTGGTGATCGTAGAAGTGGTAGCAGAAAATGATGAGGGCCAGGCCCACGCCGAGGAATACGTTGACGTCGCCGGCTAGGGGGGCGGGGGCGAAGCGCTGGTAGAGGAGGGCCTGGAGGAGGTAGAGGACGAGCAAGAGGGGAGTGGTCTTCGCCATGTAGCGAACGTGGTTGTGCCGTGTGATCTGCATGACTTTAAAAACTTCCTGTTTTATTCGATGCGCCATCTTCGCCCGGCGTTCGCCGGAGTTCAAGCGCAAATCGCGGCGCCGGTTTTTGACCGTTTCGCTCCCGACGCACGAGATTTGTCATAGTCACTCCTCGGCGTCCGGGCTAGAATAGGTCATTAATTTTTCTCACCGAGGAGCGATCAGTGTCAGAAAAAAGACTCGATTCTTTTAAGACTCGCCGGACCCTCAAGGTCGGCGATAAATCCTACGACTACTTCTCCCTTAAGGCCGCCCAGGCCGCGGGCGTCGGCGACGTCGATAATCTGCCGTACTCGCTCAAGGTTCTGATGGAAAACCTCCTCCGGAACGAAGACGGCTTCACGGTCTTCGGCGACGACGTCAAAGCGATGGGCCAGTGGACTCGGGAGAAGCGCTCGTCCCGGGAGATCAACTACTACCCGGCGCGGGTCCTCATGCAGGACTTCACCGGCGTTCCGGCCGTCGTCGACCTCGCGGCCATGCGCGACGCCATGAAGGCCGTCGGCGGAAACCCCCAGAAAATCAACCCGCTCGTCCCCGTGGACCTCGTGATCGACCACTCCCTGATCGTCGACTACTCGGCCGACGTCGAGGCGTTCACCAAGAACATGAACCTCGAGTACGAGCGCAACGGCGAGCGCTACAAGTTCCTGAAGTGGGGCCAGAAGGCCTTTAAAAACTTCCGCGTCGTTCCTCCGGGAACCGGCATCTGCCACCAGGTGAACGTCGAGTACCTCGCCCAGACCGTCTGGACGAAGGAAGAAAACGGGACCACGCTCGCGTACTGCGACACCTGCGTCGGCACCGATTCGCACACCACCATGGTCAACGGCCTCTCGGTCCTCGGCTGGGGCGTCGGCGGCATCGAGGCGGAAGCGGCGATGCTGGGCCAGGCGGTAACCATGTTGATCCCGGAGGTCGTCGGCTTCCGGCTCGTTGGCAAGACCCGCGAAGGCGTCACCGCCACGGACGTGGTCCTCACCGTCACCAACATGCTCCGGAAGAAGGGCGTCGTCGACAAGTTCGTAGAGTTCTTCGGGCCGGGCCTCAAGGACCTCTCGCTCGCCGACCGGGCGACGATCGCCAACATGGCGCCGGAGTACGGCGCCACCTGCGGCTTCTTCCCAATCGACGAGAAGACCATCGAGTACCTCCGCTTCACGGGCCGGGACGAGGACCGCGTGCGGCTCGTCGAGGCCTACGCCAAGGAGCAGGGCTTCTGGAGAAACGACGCTAAGGACCCGGTGTTTACCGACACCCTCGAACTCGATCTGTCGACCGTCGAGCCGTCGCTCGCGGGCCCGAAGCGGCCCCAGGACCGCGTCTCCCTCGCGGCCATCGCCGAGGGCTTTAAGAAGGACCTCGTATCCGAGACCGGCTTCAAGGTCAAGGCCGACGACGCGAACGTCGCGCAGAAGATCGAGGGCCACGACTTTACCCTGACCCACGGGGACGTGATGATCGCCGCGATCACCTCGTGCACGAACACCTCGAACCCGTCGGTCCTCATCGCCGCGGGCCTCGTCGCGAAGAAGGCGAACGCCCTCGGGCTCACCCGCAAGCCGTGGGTAAAGACCTCGCTGGCCCCCGGCTCCAAGGTCGTCACCGACTACCTCGAGGCAGCAAACCTTCAGCCCGAGCTCAACAAGCTCGGCTTCACCCTCGTGGGCTACGGCTGCACCACCTGCATCGGTAACTCCGGGCCCCTCCGGCCCGAGTTCTCGAAGGCGATCAAGGACGGAAACCTCACGGCCGCTGCCGTGCTCTCCGGAAACCGGAACTTCGAAGGCCGCGTTTCTCCGGACGTGAAGGCGAACTACCTCGCGTCGCCGCCGCTCGTCGTTGCCTACGCGATCGCCGGTAACGTGAAGCTTGACCTCACCAAGGATCCGATCGGGAAGGACGCCAAGGGAAACAACGTGTTCCTGAAGGACATCTGGCCGTCGTCCGCGGAGATCACCGAGGCGATGTCGAAGATCACGCCGCAGATGTTCAAGTCCCGCTACTCCGACGTCTTCAAGGGCGACGAGTTCTGGCAGAAGGTCTCCGCTCCCGAAGGGGAAACGTTCGCCTGGGACGCGGCCTCGACGTACATTAATAATCCTCCGTACTTCAAGGGCATGAAGAAGGATCCGGAGGCGGTCCGGGACATCGTCGGCGCCAACATCCTCGGCGTCTTCGGCGATTCGATCACCACCGACCACATCTCCCCGGCCGGTTCGTTCAGGCCGGACACGCCGGCGGGTCAGTACCTCGTGGGCCGCGGGGTGAAGCCGGCCGACTTCAACCAGTACGGCGCGCGCCGGGGGCACGACGAAGTCATGACCCGCGGGACCTTCGCCAACATCCGTCTCAAGAACGAGATGGTGAAATCGGGCAAGGAAGGCGGCTACACGACCTTCGTTCCGGGCGGCGACGAGACCACGATCTACGACGCCTCGATCAAGTACCAGGCGGCGGGTAAGCCGCTCGTGGTGATCGCCGGTAAAGAGTACGGCACCGGCTCGTCCCGGGACTGGGCGGCGAAGGGGACCCGGCTCCTCGGCATCAAGGCCGTCGTAACCGAAAGCTTCGAGCGGATCCACCGTTCGAACCTCATCGGCATGGGAGTGATCCCGCTCCAGTTCACCCACGGAGATACCCGCAAGTCCCTGGGCCTCGACGGCACCGAAGAGGTAACCATCGTGGGCCTTACGGACATGAAACCGAAGGCGGAGCTCACCGCCGAGTTCAAGCGCAAGTCGGGCGAGGTTCTCAAGGTGAAGCTCCAGTCGCGGATCGACACGGCCAACGAGCTCGAGTACTACAAGAACTCGGGCATCCTGCACTACGTCCTCCGAAAGCTTAATGCGTAATGATTCCTGGGGCCTCTCCTTCATCGGAGGGGCCTTTTTACTTTCGGCCCTCTTCTTCGGACTCTTTTTTCGCATCATCGGCCTCGCCGACGCCTCCGCCTGGGGCGACGAGACCGCGACCTGGTACTTCGCCCTGAACCTCGAAGCGGTCTTCGCCTTCGAGTCGCATACGCCGTTTTTCTACGCACTCGGACGCCTGTGGTTTACGATTTTCCCGGAAACCATTCTCTCCCTTCGGTATCTTTCCATAACGCTGAACGTCCTGGCGCTCGCCATGGCCGGGGTGTTGGTGGCGCGCAACCGCGAACCGCGGCGGGGTTATCTCCTTCTCGTTCTGTGGTGGCTCTGGCCCGTCGCGGTGATCTATTCCCGCCAGGGCCGGCACAATGCGCTCTACGCCGACCTAATGCTCCTTGCCCTCGTTCTCTGGACGTACCGTGAGACGTTTCCGCGGTGGAGCATCTGGGCCGCGTTTGCCGCTTCCTCGCTGGTTCATCCGTTCGCTCTGTTACCCGCCGCTGTGCTCCTCGCGGTCGACCTCCGGGCCAGGCGCCTGCGTCCGTGGGACTGCCTCTTCTACCTGACGAGCTTCCTTCCGGTCATCGCCTACTACCTCTTTCGTTTCCTAACCTTCGGTCCGCGCCGGGTCCTGATGACCGTGAATTGGATTTCGACCGCAACGAAGGAATTCTAAGGGTCGCTCTTCCTTCTCCTGGGGGGAGACAGCGCGCTCCACAATAAATTCTACCCGATCGCCGCACTTCCCGTGGGGCCCCTACTCCTGGCGGTGGCGGCGATTCTTCTCGGAGGAAGATCCCTTGACTCCCTACGTAAGGAACGGGCCCCTCTAGCGCGCGGCGCTGATCTTCCTCGCAACGGTCCTCGCCGCCGAGGTCTTGCGGGGCCTGGGCGTCGATCTCCGGATCAACCGCTACTTCATTTACCTCGTTCCCGTCGTCCTTTTCACCTTCCTGGAGCTCGCCCTGCTCGACCGGTTATTCGAGTGGCAGTTGGGCCTCCTGGTTCTCGTCCTCGTCGGCTTCAACGTCACGCTCCTGAGGCCCTGGGCGGACTACGATTGGGGCGACGACACCGTCCGGGACTTCTTCGAGAAGCTCCCGCCGAAGCCCCTCGTGATCTGCGCCTACCGCTATCAGTTTCACTACTATTTTGGCCGGGAGGGCGGCGACGATGAATGCGTCCGGGAGGCACTACAATTAGACGCGCGTAAAGAGGGCTTTTATCTTTTCGATCTGAATGGTAATCATATGCAGATACCGATCGCGATCATGGCGCGGGCCCGGGTCGAGCTCTACCAGAAGTTCAACCGCGCCCGGTTCTACCAGTTCGCGTACCCTCAAGGAACGAACCATGACGAAGAACCGAATCCTCATCACCGGTGCCTCGAGCGGCATCGGTCGGGCGACGGCCCGGGCCCTCGCGGCCCGGGGCCACGAGCTCTTCCTGCTCGCCCGCCGGGAGGAAAAGCTCCGGGACCTCCGGCGCGAACTCGAAACTGACTTTCCTGGTCTCGGCGTCCACGTCGCGGCCCTCGACGTTACGGCGCCCGACCTGGCGCCCCGGCTCGCGGAGTTCACCGACTCCCAGGTCGACGTTCTGATCAACAACGCGGGCCTCGCCCTGGGCCGCGAG
>JBILTI010000199.1:0-4661 GCA_044371595.1 Bacteriovoracaceae bacterium | reverse complement strand
GCCCAGGACGGCGTTCGACGCGTTGTGGGTCGTGAGCTGCGAGAACATCTTCACGATGTCGGCCTCGCTCGTCGCCCGGTCGGTCGAGGCGAGGCCCCGCCAGGTGAGGTCGTTCGAGTACCAGGTGCGGAGCTTAAAGTCGAAGAGCTCGCGGTCGTGGAAGCTGGGCCGACCGTAGAGCGTTCGGAAGTCCTCGTCGACGTAGTTCACGGCGACGCGCTCGACGCCGTTCTTCGGGTGCCGGTAGTAGACGTTGTTCCGGGCGTGGACCTCGCGGGCGCGCTGGTGGATCCGGTCCCAGGCCTGGATCGGGTTCGTTTCGAGCTCGCGGCGGAGCGCCGGATTTCGGGCGATCTCCTGGCGCGCGACCTCGCGGTAGAAGCGCGGGTCGATGTACTCGACCCCTTCCATCTGCGTCGTCGCCCGGTCTCCGCGGAGGGCCATCGGCACCGGGGGCCGCGTGTACGGGGTCACGAGGTCGAGGGAGTTCTCGAGCGGGAGATTGAAGCGCAGGCGTTCGGTGAGGTCGGCGACCAGGAAGTCGCTCGACAGGATACCGTGCTTGATGATCCGGCGCCAGTCGTCGAGGCTCCGGTAGACGTCGGCGTCGGGATCGAGGATCCGCGGCGGCGGGAAGCCCTCGCGCATGAGGGCGTAGGCGAGGGCGAACTCGCGGGTGGTGCGGCCGTTGCCGTCGGGGAGCGGGTGGATCGAGACGAGGTCGCGCTGGAACCGCGCCACGAGGTTCACGTACTCGTCGAGCTTTTCGGGACTGTCGAGCTCCCCGAGGAGCGTGCGCTGCCGGGTGAACCATTCCATGCGTTCGTCGACCATCGCCTCGACGAGCCCCCGCGTGAGCTCCTCGCTCCGGGCGGAGAGCGCCGCGTGCCGGCGCTTCAGCTCGGCGAGCTCCTGCGACACCCGGCGGGCCTCGGCGGTGTTGCCGGCGCGGCGGAGCTCCTGGGCCCGTTCGGTGGTCCGGCGGACCTGGGCGGCGAGGCCCTGGTATTCTTCGATCTCGCGGACGAGCGCGGGCCGGGAACCCCGGATGATATCGAGGCCTTCTTTTTTTACGATCTCGGCGTTCGGGTACCAGGTCTCGCCGTAGAAGTTACCGGTCCGGTTCTGGCCCTTCTCGACCCAGACGAGGTACGGGTTCGCCTGGATCTCGCGGCGGACGGCGTCGGTGATCGCCGACCCCGACGGGACGTTAAAGTAGAGCGAACTCTCGCGGATCGTTCCGAGGTCGGCGTCTGCGACGTCTTCGACGCCGCCCCTCATCATGCGCCGGTGGACGTCGAGGAACGTCTGCCGGTTCATCGGGGGCCGCGCCTCGAGGAGGTGCTCCCGGGTGGCACGGAAGTTTCGGAAGGCCGGGGTCTCGTAGGTGCGGGCGAGGCCCGACGTGGCGAGGCGCTGGCCCCCGTTCATGATGTTCGACAGCTCGTCGACCTGGTGGACGTAGTCGGAGAAATAGAGGGATTCGAGGTTATCGATGGTTCGCGCGGCGCTCGCCGGGGTTCCGGAACGCTCTCGGACCAAGCGCTGGAGCTCGGCCCGCCGCTCGAGGTAGTTGCGGTCGAGGAGGTCCTCGGCGAAGCCGCTGAAGAGCGTCTGCCCCGGTTGGATCAGCTCGCGCACCGGCGGCCGGCCCGCGAGGCCCGCGCGGATGAGCGCCTCCGCCTCGTCGGCCGAGAAGCCGCCCGCGGTGAGGATCCGGTACTTCTCCCGGAGCTCGCGCCAGCTGTACTCGAAGACGCCGTTGTCCGGGGCCACGAGGTGCGCGTCCCGGAGGGCCCGGGCGAGCTTCTCGCGCTCCTCCGCCGACGCCGGCGTCCGGCGCGTGAGCTCGAGGGCCTCGGCGAGCCGGCGATCCTCGGGGAGGCGGGAGTTGGTGATTACCTGTTCGTAGTTCGGGGTGTTGACGCCGACGAGGCGGGTCCGGGCCTCCTGGGCCACGTGCTGCTGGAACTTCCGGAGGAGGTCCGCCCGGAGCGGCGACTCGGGGAGGGCCTCGATCGCGAGGGCGAGTTCGCGCTCGGCCCCGAGGACCTTCGCGCGGTCGAGGCCTTTCGCGAGGTCGCCGTACTGGAGCTCCGGATAGAGCGTCCGGAGGACGTCGTTCAGGTCCCCCTCGCTCTTCGCGAGGGCCTCGGCGACGAGGTTCCGCCGGCGCGGTTCGACCTTCGCGAGGAGCTCCTGTTCGAGCTTAAGGAGGTCCGCGGCGCGGGCCTGGTTCCCCCGCGCCTCTTCGATCCGCGCGAGGAGCGTCCCCGCGGCCTGGTCCTGGGAAATCAGCAGCGCCGCCGCGCCGGCGGGCCGCGCGAGCTGCGGCGTCGTGAGCCGGAAGGCGCGCTCGAAGGTCCGCTGGCCCGAACGGAAGGCGAAGACCGTCATCGGGTTCTCGATCGGGTAGATCACGATCCGGCCCGCGGTTCGAAGCATCTGACCCGGGAAGGCGAGCATCCGCCGCGAGGGCGTGATCGCGATCGCCGCCCCCCCGCGGCGGACGGCCTCGGTGAGCGCCGTCATGGATTCCTTCACCGCGCGCCGGAGCGGGGAGAGCAGGTAGGTTCGGATCGACCGGAGCGCGCCTTCGACCGCGGCCTTCGCGGTCCGGAGGCCCCGGGAGAGTCGCAGGGCCTCGTCGACCCGGCCCCCGGCCTCGGACGCGAGCTGCGCGATCCGGGACTGCCGTACGGTCCGGGCGCTCTGGTCGGAGACGCGGTAGAGGCGCGCCAGGCGGGCGGCGCCCCGGGCCCCCTGGGCGACGGCGGTCACGAGGCCGCCGGCCAGGAACGCGGGAACGATTTCCGCGACGATGGTTCCGGAGACCGCGCAGAGGCCCGTCGCCATGGCCTTGCAGGAGATGCAGTCGAAGCTCTCGGTCGGGGTTACGCAGTTACTGAACCGGGGAACCCCTGACCAGCGCTGACAGAAGATGTCCTTTTTGAGCCATTCTTTGATCGACGCCATGAACGCGGACCAGACCTTCCCCATGGTGCCCGGGAAGTCCCGGAGGAGCTCCTGGAAGATGCCTGGGTCTTCGGAGGCGCGCGCCATCGCGAGCTGGGCCGTGGCCGCGTGGTCTTCGCCGCCGCGGACCCAGGTCCAGAAGTTTCCGACCGCGCGGCCCGCGGCCCGGCCCGCCATCTTGAGGAGGTCCCAGGCGCCTTCGAAGAAGTTGACGGCCGCGCGGAGGAAGCCCGTCGCGAGCTGTGTAACACAGCTGTCGTCGCCGAGGTGGCAGTTCCGGGGCCTCGCCCGTTCCGGAAGCATCCGTTCGGCGACGTAGCCGCCGATCCCGAGGGCGCTCGCGACCAGCACGCAGCTGAGCTCTTCGCCGCACTTACTCTGGATCTCGCGCTTCTTCGGTTCCGTGCAAGCGAGGTTCTGCTCGACGCGCGTGAGCTGGGTCAGCTGGGCGTTGAGGCCCTGGCCCTGGATCGCGAGCCGGCACTCGCCGGACTCGCAGCCGAGCCGCTCCTGCAGGCCCGCCTCGTGGCGCTGGAGCTCGGCTTCGAGGTGGTTGATTTCGGTCATGAGCTGCCAGCACTGCTCCGATAGGCCGTTCTCCGCGTGCCAGGTCCGGAGGTCCGCGGGGCGATTCCCTTCCGAGGGTAGGCACTGGCGCTGGTACGCGCCGCCGAGGTCCTCGAGGCGCTGGATGAGCCGCTCGACGCACTCGCCATTCTCGCAGCTCGCGGCCGGGGTCGCCGTCGCGGTCCGCGTGGGTCTCGCCGGCGTGCTCGTTTGCGTCTGCGCCGCGATCCCCGGCGCCAGGGCGCCGAGAAGCAGGACGAAGGCGAGCTTCAGGGCGAGGAGCTTCCGGAGGGGCATCCTAGGCCCCGCCGCAGTCGAGGCTTCCCACCAGATCGGAGAAGTCTTTCTCGTGCTTGTCGTTCTCCGTCAGCCGGAGCGACTTCGAAAAGAGGATCCGGCCCCGGCACTCGACGTAGTACGACCGCTCGACGTACGTCTTTCCCTGGAACGCATAGGAGAAGCCGATCTTGTGCACGCGGTGGCCGCGGGCGTTCACGAAGGCCTCGTAGGGCGTAAAGCCGAGCGGGGTCGCCTCGACCTGCCGGGCCCACCGGCGGCGGCCCTCCTGGTACTGGTCCTGGTTCTTCGCTAGGGCACCGACGTCGAGGGCGACCTCGGCCCCGGTGTCGGTGAAGGAGATGTTCGAGCGCTGACCGTTCGTCTGCGGGGAGAAGAAGATAAAGGGCATTCCGAAGAGGTCTCGACCCAGGGTCCAGCCCGTCTTTTCTTCGACCAGGAGGCGCCGGGCGCCGTTGCTGAGCTCCACGGTTTTTGCGTGGGAGCGCGCGGGGAAAGCTGCTAAAATAAAAACGAGGATGGCACCTGTCACCATGGCGAGGGGACTCCTTAACCGACTCATCGGATAACCCTATGGAAGTCTTAGTAAAAAACACTCACGCCGGGCCGGTTCCGCTGGCGGAGCTCGCGGCGAGCTTCTGGGATCCGGACTGTTTCTACCCGGGACCGGTCTTTTCCTACGCCGATTCGTTGACCCGCGAGTTCAGGTATTCCCCGTTCTACGTCCTGCAACCTCCGGTGGCGTTCCTGCTCGCGCAGATCGGTCCCGGGTCGACGCTCGTCCGCGGGACCGGCGCCCTCGGGGCGGTCCTCGCCCTCGA
>JBILTI010000154.1:0-5356 GCA_044371595.1 Bacteriovoracaceae bacterium | reverse complement strand
ACGAATGCGTCGTCTCGCGCGAAACCGACGCCGACGTCCGGGAGCTCCAGGCCGCCTACGGCACCGACCTGTGCTTCGCGTACCGGCACTTCCCGCGGACGCGCCTCCACCAGAACGCGGGCCTCGCGGCGGTCGCCGCGGAGGCGGCCAACCTCCAGGGACACTTCTGGCAGATGCACGACGCCTTCATGTCGGTCACGGGGTCGCTCTCGACCGAGCGGATCTTCGTCATCGCCCGCGAGCTCCAGCTCGATCTCCGGAAGTTCGCCGACGACCTGCGGAGCGAGGAGCTCCTCCGCGTGGTCATGCACGACCTCCGCGACGGGCTCCGGAACAACGTGAAGCTGACGCCGACACTCTTCATCAACGCCGTTCGCGTCGAGGGCTTCCTGGCCCTCGGGCAGCTCCGGCGGATCACCGATCGCGAGCTCGACGACCGGAAGTTCTCTTTCCTCGGAGGCCAGTAGCATGAGCACCCTTACCGTCCCGCCGACAGAGGCCGACCACTACCTCGGGGATCTCCGGGCGCCGGTGATCCTCGTCGAGTACGGCGACTACGAATGCCCGCACACCCGACGGGCAGCGCCGTGGATAAGTGCCCTACTCCGCGAGTTCGGCGCGAACCTCTGCTACGTGTACCGCCACTACCCGCTCGACGCCATCCACCCCCACGCGACGCTCGCCGTCCTCGCCGCCGAGCTCGCCGCGGCCCGCGGAAAATTCTGGGAGCTCCACGAAAAGCTCCTCTCCCACACGAAGGTTCTGTCGAGCGACCTCATGATCGAGCTCGCCGCGTCGGTCGACATCTCCGAGGTCGACCTCCTGACCCAGCTCGACGACGACCCGGAGATCGACCACGTCACCCACGACGTCGTCGGCGGCGAAGACAGCGGCGTCACCTCCACCCCGGCCTTCTTCTTCAACGGCGCGCGCCTCGAGGGCCCCGTGAGCTTCGAGATCCTCCGGACGAACCTCCTACACGTCCTCTCCGGCCATCGGCTCTCCGCCTAGCGGGTCGGTTCGAGTTCGAGCGCGTCGTCGACGCTCCATACCCCCGGGAGTTCCCGCAGCAGCGCCAGCGCCCGCGCGCGCTCGGCGTTCGTGCGGACGGTTCCGCTCGCGTCGATGACGCCGTTGTGGACGAGGAGCGTGATTCCCGACGCGTCGACCACGGAATCCCGGTAGAGCGCGTCCAGGGCCCGGAAATAGAGGTCCTCGTCGGAGCGCTCGGTCCGCTCGAACGGCGAGTCGTCGCGCATGTAGCTCCAGGCGGAATCCGGGTACGGGACCTCTTCGCCGGGCACGTGGTGGAGGTTCTGATGGATGTACGTGAGGAAGGTATCGGGGTTGTCCGGATCGGGGAACCAGGGCCTGTACATTCGGTGCGGGTGGTGCCGCTGCTCCATCGCCCTATTCTGTCACAAAGGGCCCCTGACGGGGGCCCCGGATGAGCTGAAGTTTCGCTTAAACCTTGAAGGGCAACTCACCAAGGTAGTCTTTCTTCCCGACCTCGACGCCGTTGTGCCGGAGGATGGCGTAGGCTGTAGTGACGTGGAAGTAGATGTTCGGGACCGCGTGGTGCGCGACGTAATCCTTACCAAGGAGGTACTTCCCTTCCCAGCGCGGCTGCGTGACGTGCCGGTCCTCGGCGCCGGCGAAGTCGGCGGGCCTAAAGGTCTCAAGATAGCCGACGGTCTGCCGGATACGCTCCCGGAGCTCGCCGAGGGTCTTCTCGTTATCTTCGTTCGTCGGCGCGGTCTTACCGGCCAGGCGCGCGGCGCAGAGCTTCGCCGTGTCGCAGGCGATCTGCACCTGCCGGGTGAGGTTGAACATGTCCGGCGCAAGCCGGTCGTTCAGGAGGACCGACACATCGAACTTCTTCGCGGTCGCATGGGCATCCGCCTTGCCGAGGATCGTTTCGAGGTTCTTCAGGACTTTCATGAACGGGGGAATCGTCTGGTCGAAAAGCATATGTACTCTTTCTGGGTTAGACACCGGCGATCGAGAGGTCGGGGAACACGAGGGGGACGCTGAAGAAAGACCGGTCCGTCGCGGCGTCGACGGCGACGCCGGTGACCTCGGCCCGCGCCAGGAGCTCGGGGAAATTTCCCGAGAGCGTGCAGCGGCCTACAGTGAGCTTCCGCTCTCCGTTCTCCCAGAGGTAGCCCTTGACCGCGACGGAGAAGTTCCCGGTCACGCGGTTGGCACCGGAGTAGAGGCCATCCATCTGGATCACCTCGAGGTAGCGGGTCGGCCGGAGCTTCGGGTTCTTTCCAGTGAGGACGAGGTGCGTGCCGGCGACGCCGATCGAGCCGGCGGCGCTCCTGGCCGCGTGGCCCGTGGTATGGGTGTTAAACTTCCGGGCCGTGACCGAATTGTGATAGAGGTTCGAAAGGACGCCGTCCTGGAGCAGGACGAGTCGCTTCTGCGCCACCCCTTCGGCGTCGAAGAGCGAGCGCCGGAAGGCGCCGGTGTACTGGGGTTCGTCAGCAAGGGTCAGGTCCGACGACGCCACGGTCTGGCCGAGCTTCTCGGACCAGGGGTTGAGCTTATCGGCCGCGGCCTTCGCGGAGGTGAAGTTCCCGAAGCACTCGAAGAGGCTCTTCAGGCAGTCGGTGGTGAAGACGACCGAGTACTTTCCCGTCGGAAGCGGCGTCTCCGCGAGGAGGTTCGTCGCGTGCTCGAGCGCAGTGCCGACGACCTTCTCCCACCGAAGCTCCGCGAACGTGTGGGTGATGTCGAAGTCGTAGTAGCTCGACTTCCGGCCGTCCTCCTCCATCACCGCCGACGACGTTATCGAGTAGACCTTGTCGGCGGAGGCGGTGAAGCGGCCCCGGGAGCTCAGGTACGCACTCTCGTGCTCGCCCTCGGAAAAGGAGGTGTACGGAACGGCGGTGACCCGCGCGTCGGCGGCCCGGACGGCGGTCTCGAGAGTGAGCGCTCGGCGAATCTTCTCCTCGATCGGGACCGCGGGCTCGGGATACGACAGATCGTCGCGGAGCTCGCCGGCGAGATCGAGGATCCGCTCGTAGGGATTCTCTTCGCTGTGATCGGCGTTCGCGAGGGCCTGGGTCACCATGAGGTCGAGGGACTCCTCGTCGAGGGCCTCGCTGAAGGCGATCCCGACGCGGCCGTCTTTGATGGCGCGGACGCCGAGGATCCGGGAGCTCGTGACATTGTATTCGGCGATGCTTCCCTTCTGGGAGCTGAGCTTAAGCGAGCGGCCCGCGGAGTAGATGACGTCGGCCTCGGCCTTCGCGTCGACGAGCTTACCGATGACGGTTTCGAGGAGCTGTTTCATGCCTCACCTCCGACGAGGATCTCGTCGACTTTAACCGGGGGCTGCCCCACCGTGGTCGGAATGCTTCCGCTTACGGAGCCGCACATGCCGGCCATGAGCTGGAGGTCGCGGCCCACCATGCTGATCTTCGTCATGATGTCGGGACCCGTGCCGATGAGGGTCGCGCCCTTGACGGGTTTGGTGATCTTGCCGTCTTCGATGAGGTACGCCTCCTGGACGGCGAAATTAAACTGGCCTGTGGCCGGGTCGACGGAGCCGCCGCCCATTTTTTTAGCATAGAGACCCCGGGGGACGCTATTAACGAGGTCCTCGAAGGCGTGGGCGCCCCGCTCGATGAACGTGTTCCGCATGCGCGAGGCCGGGGCGAACTTGTACGACTGCCGCCGGGCCGAGCCGGTGCGCCGGTGGCCCGTTTTCAGTTCGCCGAGGCGGTCGGAGATGAAGCGCTTGAGCTTGCCGTTTTCGATCAGGACCGTGCGCTGGGTGGGCATCCCCTCGTCGTCGATCGAGAGCGAGCCCCAGGCGCCGTCGACTGTGCCGTCGTCCACGGCGGTGACCGCCGGGTGCGCGATCTCGGCACCCATCTTGTCCCAGAAAACGCTCGCTTTCTTCTCGACGGAGGTCGTCTCGAGGAGGTGGCCGCAGGCCTCGTGGAAGATCACGCCGCCGAAGCCGTTGTCGATCACCACCGGCATCTTGCCGGCGGGACACGGTGCCGCGCGGAGCATCGTCGACGCCTGCCGGAGGAGGTTCTCGACGATGGCACCGCGGTCGAGGGTCTCGACGAACTCCCAGCCGCCGACGGCGCCTGGCCCGTGGAAGGCCTCGGCTTGGTGAGCGCCGTCCTTCATGACGAGCTGGTGAAAGAGGCGGATGTAGGGCCGCTCTTCGGTGGCGAAGAGGCCCTCGGAGTTGTAGACCTCGATGAACTGGTTTTTCCGGATGTAGTTCAGCATGACCTGGGCGACGCGATCGTCGGTCCGGAGCCGCTGGTCGATGTCCCGGAGGACGGAGACGCGGTACTTCGCGTCCACCGCCCTGTCGGCGACTACGGGCACCTTCGGGTAGGATAGGCGCTCGAAGTTCACCGGCGCGGCGGCCGCGGACTTTCCGATCCGCGCCCCGAGGAGTGCCGTGATGCGGAGGAGCTCGTCGCGGTCGGTGGCGTTGGTGTAGCCGTAGAGTGACTGTTCGCCGTAGATGAGGCGGATACCGACGCCGAAGATCGTGCCGGACTGCGCGTCCTCGACGCGGCGGTTTTTAAAGAGCAGGTTCTCCGACCGGGTCCGTTCGACGAAGACGTCGACGAAGTCCGCGCCGAGGGAGAGGCCTTGATGGATGACGTCGCCCGCGACGCAGGATGAAAGTAGTTGCATGTGGTTCCCCTTAGGACTCGGATTATAGCGAATGTGTTCAGGGTTTAGCGACGGGGTTTCACCGGTGCGTTTCGGTCAACTGAGCATTTTACACGGGCCCGCGCTCTCGCTACCACAAGCTCATGATCATTGTCGAACAGCTGACAAAAACCTTCGGAAACTTCACCGCCGTCGACGCGCTCGACCTCCGGGTCGCCCGCGGCGAGTGCTTCCGCCTCCTGGGATCCAACGGTGCCGAGAAGTCGACCTTCATCGGGATGATCTACGGCGCGATCCGCCGGGACTCGGCAACCCTCCGGGTCTTCGGGTCCGACCCCGAGGAGAGCGCCCGCGAGACCAAGCGCCGCCCCGGCGTCGTAACCCAGGACAACGCCCTCGACGAGAGCCTCACGGTGCGCGAGAACGTGCTCCTGTACGCGGCCTTCGTCGGCGTCCCGCGGGCAGAGCGCGAACCTCGAGTGTGCGAGGTCATCGGCTACATGAACCTCGAGCACAAGGCCGACACGAAGATCATCGCCCTCTCGGGCGGCATGAAGCGCCGGCAGGTCTTCGTCCGCGCCCTCCTGAATAACCCGAGCTCCTGATCCTCGAAGAGCCGACAACGGGCCTCGACCCGGCCGTGCGCCACCTCCTCTGGGGGAAGGTCAAGGAACTGAAGGACCGGGGAACGACGATCTTC
>JBILTI010000153.1:0-5378 GCA_044371595.1 Bacteriovoracaceae bacterium | reverse complement strand
TCGGTCTTCGAAGAGGTCGCTCATGTAGTCGCCCTGGGCGCGGCCGACGAAGAAGCTCACCTCCGGCGGCACCGTTAGCTCGTCGTCGTAGAACGAGCGGACTAGGTTCTCCGGCGCCGGCGCGTATGTCACCGGCGATACGTACAGCGACAGCTCCTCCCGGATCGGCTCCACGTACCGGCTGCGCACCCGCCAGCGGACGTCGCCGTTCTTGTCGAGGACGTACTTGAACTCGTTTTCGTCCTCGAGGCTGTAGCACTTGACGTACATCGGACGGGCGACCTGGTAGTTCTGGTTCGTTTCCAGGTTCCGGAGGTAGGCGCCCTTCCGGATCGCGCCGTACACCACCGGACTCTGCTTTATTTTCTCGAGCTGGATCACCCGCTTGGGGGGCCAGTACCGGCGCTTCTGCCGCTCGAAGTCGCTCTTCGGGTCGGCGTTGATGAAGGCGCCGGGGAGCTCCTCGTCGAGCTCCCGGATGGCCCGGAGATCACCTTGCGCGAAGGCCGGCGCCGCGGCGGCGAGCAGGGCGAGCCAGAGGGGCCGCATCAGCCGCCCCAGTGCCGGAGGAGGGCGATCGACTTTGCGAGGGTTTCGTAGTTGGACTGGTGCTTGACGCTGTCGCGGGTGATCTCCCGGAGCGGCACCCACTTGAACGCCTGGTGCTCGTGGGGGTCGATCTTCACGCTCCACTTTTCGTCGAGGATGATGAGGAAGCTCTCTTCGTGAACCTTCCGCTGCCGGGAATCGGTGAACTCGTAGGTCAGGCCCAGGCCCTTGATGTCGACGATGCCCTCGATCGCGAGGCCCGTCTCTTCGATCGCCTCGCGGAGGCCCCCTTCTTCGATCGTTTCGCCGTCCTCGACCTTCCCGGTGACGTTCTGCCAAAACGACCCGCGCTTCTCGTTGGTCTGGAGAAGGAGGAACTCAAAGGATTGACTGGATTCGTCAATAACGGCCAGGATAACCTGAGCTTTTTTTGTTTTGTTTCCCATACTTCATTATGGTGAACAAGTCCGGGAATGTCCAAAATCTCAAGTGGAATTTTAATACCTTTGCTCCGCGTAGCCGAGTACCAAACTCAACTTATAAATTGCGTCATACGGCCCAATTTGATATGAAGAAAGGATGAATGATTTAAACGTTATCTTGTTTAGCATCGCGGAGTCACTACCGGGCTTTTTGCTCGCGATCGTTACACATGAAGCGGCCCACGCCTGGATGGCCAACCGGTTCGGCGATCCGACGGCGAAGAACCTCGGCCGCCTGACGTTAAATCCCGCCGCCCACTACGACCCCTGGGGCACGATCTTTTTCCCGCTCCTCGCCGCCTTTACGAACTTCGCGATGATCGGCTGGGCGAGGCCCGTGCCGATCGAGGTTCGAAATTTCAAGGACATCCGCTCCGGAATCTTCTGGGTGAGCTTCGCCGGCCCGCTCTCGAACCTGATCCTCGGAACCCTCTCGGCCTTCCTCCTGGCGCTGATCGCGACGAAGGTCTCCACCGACTGGGAGTTCTACACGATCGCGATCCGGATGCTCCGGTACTCGGTGTTCATTAACTTCATCCTGGCCTTCTTTAACCTGATCCCGCTTCCGCCGCTCGACGGCTCGAAGATGGTGTCGTCGTTCCTCAAAGGCCGGGCGCTCTACAAGTACGAGAGCTTCGCCCAGTATACTCCCGTGATCTTCATCCTCGTTATGGCGCTTAGCTTTATGGGGATCCACACCCTGGGGTACGTGCTCCTCCCCGCGCAGAACATCGCGAACTATCTAATGTTCTCCTTCCTTGGGCTCTTCGGAGGTATCGGATGACCGAGAGCGAAATCCTCGTCAAGATCGACCGGTTCGACGGTCCCTTAGCACTCCTTCTGCACCTCGTGCAGAAAGAAGAGATGCGGATCCAGGACCTGGACCTTACCACGATCACCAACCAGTACCTCGAATATCTGCAAAAGATGCAGGACCTGAACTTCGACGTGGCGGGCGAGTACCTGTTCATGGCCGCGACGCTCTTGTACCTGAAGTCGCAGACCGTGGCCGACGAGTCCCAGGACCAGAACCTCATCAAGATCACCGCGGGCGAAATGGGGCTCGAGATCCAGACCCGCGGGGACCTGATCAAGCGCCTCGAAGAGCTCGAGCGCTTCCAGCGCCTGGGCCAGCGCCTCTGGGGCCTTCCGAAGAAGGGCCACGAGATCTTCGTCCATCCGAAGATCGACCGGAAGGCGATCGAGAACTCGATCCTCACCCCGATCGACCTCCAGCAGTTGACGGAGACGATGATGGACCTCATCCGCCGCGACAAGAAGAAGTACGCGGTGGTGAAGCGCGACCGCCTGTCGATCAAGGAAAAGCTCGTGCGCCTGAAGTCGCTCCTGAAGGAAGGGGAGACCACGCAGTTCGACAAGCTCCTCGACGCCGCCGAGACCGGCATCATCGACAAGGTGATCACGTTCATCTCGCTCCTCGAGCTCGCGCGGCTCAAGAAGCTGCAGATTTTCCAAAACGAAGACAAGGGCTCGATCTACATCGAGGTTAAGGAAAGCTTAGACTCATTCGATCCGGAATCGGCGAACGGCTTCGATCCGGAGGGCGAGGCCCCCGCCACCGCGGCGCCTGCTCCGGCAGACGCGACGATCCAATAAGGAAGTGTTATGGATTCTTTGAACAACGACATCAACTATGAGTGGGATCTCTCCGTCGAAGAAGTCGCCAAGGGAGAGATCGCCTTCGTCGACCCCGAACCCGAAGTCTCCGGCTTCGCGCTCGAGCTGAGTCACTACGACGAGCGCGCCCAGGAAGACATGCTCTGGCAGGCGCGGACGGGCCTTAATCCGGACACGCTCTGCGGCGCCATCGAGACGATCATTTTCATGTCCGACCGGCCGATCTCGATCCAGAAGATCAAGGCACAGATCGACCCCGAGCTTCCGCTCCGGGTGATCCACGAATCGCTCCAGAAGCTCCAGGGCGGCTACGAGGAGAAGCACCACGGCATCCGGCTCGTGGAGGTCGCGGAGGGGTACCAGTTCCGGACCAAGGCGACGTACGCGAAGTTCGTCCAGAACCTCTTCAAGATCAATTCCCTCGTCCTCACGCCGACGGCCCTCGAGGTCCTCGCGATCATCGCCTACAAGCAGCCGGTCTCGAAGACCGAGGTCGAGAAGATCCGCGGCGTCGATTCGTCTCACATCATCCGCGCCCTCATGGACAAGCGACTCGTGAAGATCACGGGCCGCTCGGACGAGCTGGGCCGGCCGTCCCTCTTTGGAACGACCGAGGAGTTTCTGGAGGTCTTCAACCTCGCGGACCTCTCCGCGCTTCCGCCGGAGTACGAGCTCGAGGAGATGGCGACGAAGAACACGATCGGAACGATCGCGGACATTAAGTCCGTCGTCTTCCGC
Organism: Bacteriovoracaceae bacterium; assembly: GCA_044371595.1. Lineage (GTDB taxonomy): Bacteria > Bdellovibrionota > Bacteriovoracia > Bacteriovoracales > Bacteriovoracaceae > Peredibacter. The sequence goes on along the minus strand of JBILTI010000153.1, from coordinate 1,971 downwards.
TCGGAGTCGTCGAAGAAGTTCTCCGTCGACGAGACCGAGGAACTCGACAAGCTCTCCGAGAGCATCGGCCTGATCGCGGCGGACACGAGCTTTACCATGCTCCTCAAGACGGAGGAAAAGAAGAAGGTCGACGGCGAGACCGTCGTCCGGAAGTCGGCCTTCGACATCCTCGAAGACTTCGTGAACCGGGAGGAGTCCGTGCGGCAGAACGTCGCCGCCGCGGCCTCAAACACGCTGATGAACGTCGTGGAAGCGACCGTCGTCGACGTCTCTCAGGTGGAGGTGATCTTCAACGCGCCGGAGATCGATGAGGAGTTCGAGGCGCTCCGGAACCGCGAGCTGGCGGAGGCCCTGGCGGAGACGGAGTCGAAGCTCGAGGCCCGCACCGCCAGCGACAAGGAATTCGAAAATCTGCAGCGCGAGGCCGACGAGCTCGAGCGGGCGCTCGACTTTGCCTTTGAACAACTTACAGGGGAGAAGCTTGAGTCCGGCGAGATGGAGTTCGATGTTGGTAGTAATATTGACAACTTAGACCTCTCGATCGACGAAGCGATCTTGAAGGGTAAAGACTTTGATCTTGACCTCGCGTTCCTAAACGAAGTATCTGTTCCTGCAATCGAGATCGAGGGCGAACAGTAATACCTATCAGGTATCGCCCTCTCTCTCGCAAATTCATTTAACTGCTGAGAAGCAGATAGGAGTATCTATGACTAAGTCATCGCAAGACATTTCAATCCGTTTACAAAAATTCATCGCCGACTGCGGCGTCACCTCCCGCCGGAAGGCCGAGACCTACATCACCGAGGGTCGCGTAACCGTTAACGGAAACGTCGTCACCGAACTCGGGACGAAGGTTAATCCTTCGGACGACATGGTCGAGGTCGACGGCGTGGCCCTCGAACCGGCGGCCGTCGACAAGGTCTACGTCGTGCTGAACAAGCCGCGGGCGTACATGACCACGCTCTCCGACCCCGAGGGGCGCCCCACCGTTATGGATCTCATCTTCGGCGTCCGGCAGCGGATCTTCCCGGTGGGACGCCTGGACTACCTCTCCGAAGGTCTCCTGATCCTCACCAACGACGGCGACCTCGCCAACATGATCATGCATCCGAAGTACGAGGTCGAGAAGGTGTACGAAGTTAAGGTCTTCGGCCATGTGAACGAAGCGCTCCTCGCGAAGATCCGCCGCGGCGTCATGACCGAGGACGGCCTTATGAAGCCGAAGTCGGTCCGGGTGATCGAGCAGCTTCCGAACAAGACCTGGCTCGAGTTCCGCCTCAACGAGGGGAAGAACCGCGAGATCCGGAAGATCTGCGACGCCGTCGACCTCACCGTCGATAAGCTCCGCCGGGTCGCGATCGAGGGCCTCAACATCCAGTCCCTCGCCGTCGGCCAGTACGTCTTCACAAGCCGGAAGGAACTCCTGAAGGCCCTGGGCCTCAACGAGCACGGCGAGAAGGTCGCGCTCCGGAAGTTCGTCTCGGCTAAGAAGACGCTCAACGTCGCCAAGGTCCAGAAGATCGTCGGCAAGACGGCGCGGCCCGCGGACGACAAGAAGTTCCAGTCGTTCCGGAAGGAAAACTACTACGAAACCGTTCGTTCGATGAAGGAACTCAAGCTCCGGCAGGCCGAGGAAGACGCGACGAAGCGCTCCGAGTCCGAGGCCGCGGACAAGGCCGCGCGCTTCGCGAAGACCATGAAGCGTCCGGCGCCGAGAAAGGTCCATGGAAATTAAGATCAAGCGAGGGAAGATCCTCGTTTATCGGGTCTTCGATATCGGTTCCGAGATCGACCTCGATAAGGTCGAGGCCCTCTTCGAGGACAAGAAGCTGAAGGAGCGCTTTAAGCTCGACCGGAAGCACAACATGTCCTTGATCATCTCGAGCTCGCCGGTCTCGGTGCAGCTCGGGACGTTTAATATAAAGCTCGTCGACGAGACCGTGCCCGCGGAGCTGATCGCGAAGGTCTGGC
>JBILTI010000152.1:0-5384 GCA_044371595.1 Bacteriovoracaceae bacterium | reverse complement strand
CTCGCGGAGGTCCTTCTCGAACTGGAGGTAGCGGAGCTCGCGTAGGTGCGCGCGGAACGTCTCTCGGACGGCCGGCGTGACGCTGCAGTCGAAGGAGAAGGTCTGGTTCGTCGCCGCGTGCTTCTTCACGAAGCCGGGGTCCACCAGCACGCCGGGCTTCATCACGTAGAACCGCCGCTCTCCGGAGGAGAGATACAGGTGACCGTCGCAGATCACCTTCTTGGCGAGTTCCTTCACCGGAAGCGCTTCGAGTTTTTTGTTTTCATGGTTCATAAAAGCCCAATACTTCTGAACACCTATCGGAGTTAAAAATAATCCTATGAGGAGCTTTAAACTTAAGATATCTAGCGCCCGGTAGTGGACGAATTTGCCCCGTTATCGTAGACTCTGGGCCCACTCCGGAGTGCCCATGGATTTTCTGTTCGTCGACTGGCTCGTCATCGCCATCTACATCATTCTCGTGTTTTACCTCGCGATCCGCGCGGGCCGGCAGACCCGGTCGCTGACGCCGTCCGCGAGCACCGCGGACCGGGCCCGCGAGCAGTACCTGGCGAACAACTCCCTGACGTTTACCGAATCGATCTGCTCCATTATCGCCACCGAGGTCTCGGCCCTGACGTTCCTTGGCATCCCCGCCTTCGCGTTCAACAAGGACTTCAGCTTCATCCAAATCTACCTCGGCGCCATCGTGGGTCGGATCGCCATCGCCCTAGTGTTTCTCCCGAAGGTCTACGGCCAGGGGCTGACGATCTACGAGGTCATGGCCAAGGAAACCGGTCTCCCCACGGGCCGCCGGACGGTTGCCGTCTTCTACACGTTCTCTAAGATCCTCTCGGTCGGCGTCCGCCTCTTCTCCGGCTCGATCCTCGTCGCGCACTTCCTGCGCGTCGACGTGTACCTGGGCCTCGCCTTGGTCACGTTCATCACCTTCCTCTACACACTGATCGGCGGCCTCAAGGCCGTCGTGCGGACCGACATCATGCAGATGGGTCTCTTCATCTTCGGCGGGTTCCTCGCGCACGTGCTGATCCCGGAAACTAGCGGCCAAAGCTGGGGCGAGCTCATGGCGATCGCCGGCGCGGCGGGTAAGACCTCGTTCTTCTCCCCCGCCAACCCCTGGCCCTTCGTCTTCGGCTTCCTCGGCGGCGTCCTCTTCGACATGTCTACCCACGGAGTGGACCAGGACTTCGCCCAAAGGCTGACGGCGAACCACAGCCTCCGCCGCGCCCAGCAGGCGATCTTCTTCTCCTCGTTCATCTCGATCTCCGTGGGCCTCCTCTTCCTCGGCGTCGGCGCGCTCCTCTGGGCCCACTATCAGGGCACTCCGTTCCCGGCGTCGGTCGCGAACGCCGACCACCTCTTCTCCTATTACATCGTGAAACACTTCCCGGCCGGCGTCCGGGGGATCATGGTAGCCGGGGTCCTCGCCGCGACGATGAGCACGCTGGACTCGACGATCAACGCCCTCTGCGCCACCGTCTACAACGACATCCTCCCGAACCGCAACCCGGACAACATGGGCAGAAACTCCGTGCTCGACACCGCCGTCATCACGTTCCTCCTGTTCGCCATCGCCGTCGTGGCTTCGGCGAACGACGGGCTCCTGCTCCTGGGCCTTAAGGTGCAATCCTGGACCGGCGGCGCGCTCCTTGGGGTGTTCCTGACGAAGGTCGTCTTCAAGAAATGGTTCCGCTATCGGCTAAGCCCGACGAGCGTCACCGGCGCCTACGCCTTCGGCATGGCCGGGGTCTACGCCAACACCTATGTCTTCCAGTGGGACTGGAACCTCAACGTCTACTGGGGCTGCGCCCTCTCGATGCTCTTCCTCCGTGCCTACGCCGCGGCGAGGCCCCTCGAGGAAAAGTGAGCTAGAGGAGCGCCGCAAGGTTCGCCTTCGCTTCGCCCTTCGGGATCGCCGAGAGGAGCGCTCGCGTGTAGGCCTCCTTTGGGTTCTTATAGATGCTGTTCGCCTTGTCCATCTCGATGATTTTCCCGCCGTTCATCACGCCGACCTCATCGGCGATGAAGTTCACGACCGAAAGGTCGTGGGAGATGAAGATGTAGGTCAGATGGAACTCTTCCTGGAGGTCGAGGAGGAGGTTCAGGACCTGCGCCTGGATCGAGACGTCGAGGGCGGACACCGACTCGTCGCAGACGACGAACTCGGGCCGGAGCATGAGCGCCCGGGCGATCGAGATCCGCTGCCGCTGGCCGCCGGAGAACTCGTGCGGATAGCGGTTCAGCTGCGACGCCTTTAGGCCCACCTTCTCGAACAGCTCCTTCGCCATGTCGAGGCGCTCCTTCCGCGAGCTTCCGACGTTGTGGATGTTCAGCGGCTCGGTGAGGATTTCGGAGACCGTCATCCGCGGGTTGAGCGACGAGTACGGATCCTGGAAGATGATCTGCATCTTCCGGCGCAGGAGCCGCAGCTCCTCGGCGTAGATGTGCGTGATGTCCTTGCCGCCGTAGACGATGCTCCCGGATGCCGGCTCGACGAGGCGGAGGATCGAGCGCCCGAGCGTCGTCTTCCCGCAGCCGGACTCGCCGACGAGGCCCAGGGTCTTCCCCTTCTTGAGCGTAAAGCTCACGTCGTTCACCGCCCGGAAGTGGTCCACGGTCCGGCCGAAGAAGCCGCCCTTGATCGGGAAGTGCGTCACGAGGTTCTTCACTTCGAGGAGTACGTCGCTCGACTTCTCCGTCTCCTGTTCCTTATCGAAGACGACGACGCGCTCCGGAGAGACGTGCTTCTCGACGCCGTTCTCGTCCATGAAGTCGCTCACCGTGAGGAGCCGGCGCGGGTTCGCACCGAGCTTCGGCCGGCACGCGAGGAGCCCCTTCGTGTATGGGTGCTTGGCGGTGTAGAAGATCTCCTGCGCGTTGTTCTTCTCGACGACGTTCGAGCGGTACATCACGACGACGTCGTCGGCGATGTCGCCGATGACGCCGAGGTCGTGGGTGATGAACATCATACTCATGTGGTACTGCTGCTGGAGCTTGTGGAGGAGATCGAGGACCTGCTTCTGGATCGTCACGTCGAGGGCCGTCGTCGGCTCGTCGGCGATCAGGAGCTTCGGTTCGCAGGCGATCGCCATGGCGATCATCACCCGCTGCTTCTGGCCCCCGGACATCTCGTGCGGGTACTTGTGCGCGCTCTGCACCGGGTTCGGGATCCCGACCTGGTTCATGAGGTCGACGGCCCGCTCCCAGGCCTCCTTCTTCGAGACGTTCTTGTGGATCCGGATCGTCTCGGCGATCTGGTCCGCCACCTTGAAGACCGGGTTCAGGCTCGTCATCGGCTCCTGGAAGATCATCGAGATCTGGTTGCCGCGGACGTCGCGCATCTTCGCGTCGTCGAACTTCAGGAGGTCCTGGCCGTTAAAGAGGATCTCCCCCTGGGGGATCCGCGCCGCCGGTTTCTGGAGGAGCCCCATCACTGCGAGCGAGGTGACGGACTTGCCGGAGCCGGATTCGCCTACGATGCCGATCGTCTTCCCGGCCGGGATGTCGAAAGAGATGTTGTTCACGGCCCGGGTGATCCCCTCGCCCGTCTGGAACTCGACCACGAGGTTTCTTACCGAGAGAAGTGGTGACGTCATAGCTACTTTCCTTTTAGCTTAGGATCGAGGGAGTCGCGGAGCGCGTCCCCGAGGAGGTTGAAGGCGAGGACGACGACGAACATCGCGAGCGTGGCACCCGCGAGCTGCCACCAGACGCCGCGCGAGAGCTCGAGCTTGGCGTCGTCGATCATCGTTCCCCAGCTCGGTTCGCCCTGCACGCCGAGGCCCAGGTACGATAGGATGACCTCGGACTTGATGGCGAACTGGAACTGGAGCGACGTATTAATGATCACGATGTGCGTGACGTTCGGCAGGATGTGGAAGAAGAGCTTCCGGAAGTGCCCGCCGCCGATGGCGCCGGCCGCCTGCACGTACTCGCGCTCCTTGTGCTTCATGACCTCGCCGCGGATGAGCCGGCAGAGCGTCACCCAGCTCGTGGCCCCGAGGGCGATGTAGACCGCGAAGATCCCCTTCCCGAGGATCATCGTGATCGAGATGAGGAGCATGATGTTCGGGATCGACGAGAACGTCGTGTAGAGCCAGGTGATGACGTCGTCGACCCAGCCGCCGAAGTAGCCGGCCAGGGCCCCGAGGATCACGCCGATCGGGATCGCGATGAGCGACGTCACGAGGCCTACGGACATCGCGATCTGCGTGCCGCGGATGACCTTCGCGAGGACGTCGCGGCCGAAGATGTCCGTGCCGAACCAGTGTTCGGCCGACGGCGGCAGGTTCGAGGCGCCGACCTCCTTCGCCCAGTCGGCGGCGAGGAGGCCCGTCGCGGCCAGGAGGGCGACGAGCGCGTAGGCCAGGACGATGACCAGGGAACCGAGGGCGAACTTGTCTTTTACGAGTCTGCCGAACGCGTCTTTCCAAAGTGAGTTTTCTTTCATAATTCCACTTCTACTTGAGCTTAACCCGCGGATCCGCGAACGTGTACAGCACGTCCGTCAGGAGACTCAGGAGGATGTAAAGGACACTTGAGAGAATCGCCATCGCCTTGATCACCGGGAAGTCCGAGGAGTTGAGCGCGTTGAGCGTGATCCCCCCTAGGCCCGGGATGCTGAAGAAGTTCTCGAGGAGGAGCGCGCCGAGGATCAGCGACGGGATCTGGATGACGACGTAGGTGATGATCGGAATGAGCGCGTTCCGGAGCACGTGCTTCAGGAGGACCACGACCTCCGAGAGCCCCTTTGCGCGGGCCGTCCGGACGTAGTCCTGGTAGATCTCGTCGAGGATCACGGTCCGGAAGAAGCGGACGTCGGGGCCGAGGCTCAGGAGCACGAAGATGATCGCCGGGAGTGCGACGTACGGAACGAAGTCCGGGAAGCCGTACTCGAAGCCGGAGATCTCGAACCAGCCGAGCTTGTATGCGAAGAAGTATTGGAAGAAGAGGATGTACGCGAGCGCCGAGACGCTCACACCGGCGATGCACATGATCCGGACGAAGAGGTCGATCCCCTTCCCGCGGTAGAACGCCACGACGAGGGAGATCACGAGGGAGAGGATTGTCGCGAAGACGAAGGCCGGGAGCGAGAGGCAGAGCGACGGGTACGCGCCCTGGATGATCATGTGCGAGATCTCCTGCTTCGTCGCCCACGAGGTGCCGAAGTCGAAGGTGAAGGCCGACTTTACGACGTCGAAGTACTGCTCGATGAGAGGCTTGTTGAGGCCCAGCTGCTCGCGGAGCTCGGCCATCTGCCGGGCCGTCGCGTTCTTCCCGAGGAGGACCGCGGTCGGGTCGCCGGAGACGAGGTTGAAGAGGAGGAAGATGATAAAGCTCACCCCGAGGAGGACCGGGATGAGGTAAAGGAGGCGCCGGATAAC
>JBILTI010000151.1:0-5386 GCA_044371595.1 Bacteriovoracaceae bacterium | reverse complement strand
GATAACAACATCCTCTTCGTAAAGTTCTACGGCGGCTGCCAGGGGTGCTCCAGCTCCAAGGCGACGCTCAAGGGCGGCATCGAGCAGCTGATCAAACAGAACTTCCCCGAGATCGTCGACGTCGTCGACGTCACGGACCATCAGTCCGGAACGAATCCGTACATGTAGCGGGGGCTACGCCCGCGGATTCCGGAGCACGTTGAGGCGCCCCCGAACGGCCTCGAGCTTTTCCCGAGAGAGTTCCGCGAAGACGATCTTCTCCCCCTCCTCCGCGTCGACGAGTACCTCGCCCCATGGGTCGACCACGAGCGAATGTCCGAACGTCGAAATCTTTTCGTTGTGCTGGCCCCACTGGGCCGAAGCCACGACGTAGCACTGGTTCTCGATTGCGCGCGCGCGGATCAGCGTGTGCCAGTGCGCCCGCCCGGTCGGAACGGTGAAGGCGGAAGAGATCGAGAGGACGGTCGCGCCGTTGTAGGAGTAGGTTCGGAAGACCTCCGGGAACCGGAGGTCGAAGCAGATCGAAAGCCCGACGGTGAAGCCCTCGACGTCTATCATCTTCGGCGCGCCCCCCGCGGTGTAGACTCGGGCCTCGTCGATCACGGTGTTGCTCGGATGCCGGGAAAGGTCCACGGCGAAGAGATTCATCTTATCGTAAATTCCGAGGTCCTCGCCAGCCGGGGAAAAGTTGTACGACCGGTTCATCACCTTGCCGGCGACGGCCGTCGCCGCGGATCCCCCGAGGATGTAGAGGCCCGAGTCGCGCGCGAGGCCCCGGATCGCCTCGTAGTGACCGTCGTGCCCGTCGACGAGGTAGGGCGTGGGTTGGGTCCCGTCGGACAGCGAATAGAAGGCCTCGGGGAGGAACACGGCCTTCGCCCCCGCGGCCCTCGCGTCGCCGAGGAAGCGGCGGATGGTCGCGATGTTTTCCGCGGGATCCAGGACCGACCTAAGCTGAACGACTCCAATCTTCATGCGCACCCCAATTTGAATTTACCAACGTCACCCCAAGTTATAAGATCATCGGACCATGCTGAAAATAGTTTTTGTTAACGCCCTGAAAATCCTGGTCGCCGGGTCGCTCATTTTTTGGCTGGTGACGAGCGGGAAGCTCGACTTTCGTCTCCTGGCCGAGCTCCGCCGATACCCGCTCTCGGTCCTCGCGGGGGTGATCCTGAGCATCCTTAACCTGGGCCTCATCTCCTTCCGCTGGGAGACGATCCTCCGCGCCCGGAGCCAGGTTACGCTTCCGATCGCGGGCCTCGTGAAGATCACCTGGATCGGCCAGTTCTTCAGCTCCGTGCTCCCCGGGAGCGTCAGCGGAGACCTCGTCAAGATCCTCTACGTGCAGAAGTTCGATCGCACTTTCTCGAAGCGGTTCGTCTTCGCGTCGATCCTCATCGACCGGGTGATGGGCCTCTCGGGCCTCATCCTCCTGGTGGGGATCAGCTCGCTGATCTTCGGCGAGCGGATCAACGCGAACGCGCCGGCGATGGCTCCGCTCCTCAAGGTAAACTACGTCCTCACGGGGCTCGTGATCGCCGCCTACTCCGTGTTCTTCTTTTTCCACGGCGTGATCCGGGCGGCGCTCCGGCGGCTCGAGGCGGTCGCGGTTCCGACCCTCTTCCAGAAGGTCGGCGACCTCTGGGACGACCTCGTCCTGATCCGGTCGAAGATGGCCGCGGCCGTGGCGCTCTCGGTCGTCGTGCAGTTCATCGGCGTCGTGGTCTTCTGGTTCCTCGTACATCCCTTCGTCGGGGAACGGATGACCTTCGTGCAGGCCCTCGCCTTCATTCCGGTCGGCTTCATGACCCTCGCCCTCCCGATCGCCCCGTCGGGCCTCGGCGTCGGCCACGCGATCTTCCAGAAGCTCTTCGAGCTCTCCGGGATCGCGAACGGTGCGTCGCTCTTCAACGTCTACTTCGTGGTGACGCTGGCGGTGAACATCTTCGGCGTGATCCCGTACCTTACGACGCAGGCCCGGGAGTAGCGGCCCGCTAGCTGAAGATGAAGATCTTCGCCGGATCGATGTGCGAGTAGTGCATGGCCTTCGTCTTCAGCGACTCGAGCTGGAGGAGGAAGCTCAGCTCTTCGTCGAAGCTGTTCAGCTTCCGGACCTTCTTCGATTGCTTCTTCAGGATCGACTTCACGCCCTGCGGGAGGATGCAGACGCCGCGGAGGAGATAGTTCTCGCCCTTGAACTTAATCACGCGGCCCGTAAAGACGTCGCCCTCCATGAGGCTGATCGTCGGGTGGTCTTTCTTCAGGACGATCTTCTCGTCGTGGAGGATGTCCTTCAGGACGATCTGCTTCCGGAAGCTCGTGCGGTTGAACTCGAAGAGCGAGTGGTTCACGTTCAGGAGGGCCTGCGAGAGCTCCTCGTCGAGCTGGTTGTTCCGGATGTACTCCTCGATCACCTTCGAGCCGTCCTTCTGGCGGTACTGGAAGATGTACCAGTCGTTGAACGAGTTCATCCGCGACTCGAACTCGTCCTTGTCTTCGTCGAGCTTGCCGGTGATGGAAAAGTACTTGTCCTTCGCTTGCTTCAGGTCGGCGAAGAACTGCCCCTGGGTGTAAAGGCCTAGAACTTTATCGAGATGATCATGAACGATGTCGAGCATAGTGGATATTCTACTCTTCAGTCTTTAAAACTGCCAAGAAGGCTTCTTGCGGAATTTCGACATTTCCGACCATTTTCATCCGCTTCTTTCCTTCCTTCTGCTTCTCGAGGAGCTTCCGCTTCCGGGAGACGTCGCCGCCGTAGCACTTCGCGAGGACGTTCTTTCGGAGCGCCTTCACGGTCTCGCGCGCGACGACCTTCGCGCCGATCGCCGCCTGGATCGCGATGTCGAACTGCTGCCGGTCGATGACCTTCATGAGCCGGTGCGTGAGGTCCTTGCCCTTCTGCTGAGCGGTGCTCCGGTGAGTGATGACGGATAACGCGTCGACCTTGTCTCCGTTAAGGAGCACGTCGAGCTTCACCATGTCGGACTCCTGGTACTCGTGGAGCTCGTAGTCCATCGACGCGTAGCCCTTCGAGAGCGACTTCAGCTGGTCGTAGAAGTCGAACATCATCTCCGAGAGCGGGAGGATGTAGATGAGCTGGACTCGGTCCTCGGTGATGTAGTTGATCGCCTGCTGCTGGCCGCGGCGGTCTTCGCAGAGCTTGATGATCTTCCCGACGTACTCGTTCGGGAGGTGGATCGAGAGCTTAACCGTCGGCTCGAAGATCGTCTCGATGATGCTCGGGTCCGGGAGCTTCGCCGGGTTGTCGACGACGACCTTGTCGCCGGCGGCGGTTCGGACCTCGTAGCTGCACGACGGGGCGGTCGAAATCAGGGCGAGGTTGAACTCGCGCTCGAGGCGCGTCTGAATGATGTCCATGTGAAGGAGACCGAGGAAGCCGCAGCGGAAGCCGAAGCCGAGGGCCTGGGAAACCTCCGGCTCGTAGGTGAACGACGAGTCGTTGAGGGCGAGCTTCTCGAGAGCCTCTTTTAAAACTTCGTATTCCTCCGAGTCGACCGGGAAGATCCCGCAGAAGACCATCGGCTTGATTTCCTTGTACCCCGCGAGCGACGGCGTCGTCTCCTTCCGGTCGGCGTGGACGATCGTGTCCCCGACCTTCACGTCCCGGACGGTCTTGATCCCGCAGACGATCATGCCCACCTCGCCGGCGGCGAGCTCGTTCACCTCGTGGTAGAACGGCTGGTGGACGGCGAGCTTGATCACCTCGTAGTCCATGCCCGAGAATTTGAAGTGGATCTTGTCCTTTACCTTGAGCGTCCCCTCCATGATTCGCCCGAGGACGACGACGCCGCGGTACGGGTCGAACCAGGAGTCGAAGATTAGCGCCTGGAGCGGGTTCTCGACCTTGCCTCTCGGCGGCGGAATACGCTTCACGATCTCCTCGAGGAGGCCGTCGACGCCGAGGCCCGACTTGCCGGAGACCAGCGGCGCCTCGGAAGCGTCGAGGCCGATTACGTCTTCGATCTCCTTCTTGACCTTCTCCGGGTCGGCGTGCGGCAGGTCGATCTTGTTGATCACCGGGACGATCTCGAGGTTGTTCTCGAGCGCCATGTAGACGTTCGCGAGGGTCTGGGCCTCGATGCCCTGGGAGGCGTCGACGATCAGGAGCGCGCCTTCGCAGGACGCGAGCGACCGGGAAACCTCGTAGGTGAAGTCGACGTGCCCCGGGGTATCGATGAGGTTGAAGGAATAGGTTTTCCCGTCCTTCGCTTTATACTGGAGGCGCACGGTCTGGGCCTTGATCGTGATCCCGCGCTCCTTCTCAAGGTCCATGTTGTCGAGGAGCCGGTCGGTCTTCTCGCGGTCGGTGATGGCCTTGGTCATCTCGATGATCCGGTCGGCCAGCGTCGATTTCCCGTGGTCGATGTGAGCGATAATAGAGAAGTTTCGGATGAGAGAGGTATCCATAGCGTTGTTCGGCCTTTCGAATGTGTGTGCGACCAGCACTATATCGTATTTTACCGAAAGCTACACTTTGAATTTCAAGAGTTTCCGGGGAGACGACTCGACGCAGAAGCCCCGCGATTGACCGCTCCGCTTTCATATGACAAGCTTGGAAAAATCACAGCTTGAGGTACCCAATTAAACTCGCCCTGCTCCTCGCCCTGGCGGCGCTCGTCTCCTGCGGAAAAAGCTCCTCCCCGGGGGCCAAGAACGAGCGCTCCATCGATCCCCTCTGCGGAAGCGAGCAGCGGTGCCTGGCCGCGCCGGCCTGGACGATCACCTCGACCCCGGTGAACTTTCCCCGGCGGTTTCAGATCTTCGCGAACGACGTCCTCGTCGCGGACAACTGCCGCTCGACGCGGGTCCGCGTCGCCCCGGCGGCAGGCGGCCGGGTCGCGGTGACGTTCAATTCGTCGTACCTGCCGAAGACGATCGACGTCGTGCGCGTCGTCGACCGCGGCGAGGCCTGCGACAACGACGCTATCTTCCACCAGGAAGACCGGCCCGCGATGGCCATCCTCGCCGTCACCGTCTCCGGGACGACGACGTACACCGTTTCGGTCACGCTCGGAAACTAGACGAAGACTTCCTTCGAGATGATCATCATGTAGTTGTCGAGGTTCGACTCCTTGCCGCGGATCGGGATCACGTTCGCGTACCCCTGGAACACCTCCTCGGTGTCCTCGAAGACGTACTCGCCGGTGGCCGCGTCGATGACCTTCTTCCGCTTCGGGATCAGGATCTCCGCGTTCTCGATCTTCGACCGGCGCTTGATCGCGAGCTCGAACGTCTCGACGATCGAATCCGGGATCAGCGTGTCCGTGATGTTCTTGTTCAGAACGTCGTCGGACTGCATCTCGAGGGTCGCGTACATCGGATTGTTCATGTAGATGAGCTCGCCCTTGGCGTTGGCGAT
>JBILTI010000150.1:0-5397 GCA_044371595.1 Bacteriovoracaceae bacterium | reverse complement strand
CGCATCCGCCAGCTCTCTCCCGAGGCGCACCGGGAAGCCGTCGACGTCTTCCGCTTCCTCTTGCGGCGGGAACCCGGGAACGCCATCGCCGCTCGGATGCTCGCAGATCTCCTGCGGAGGTCCGCTGCCTCGCAGCCAAGGGAGTTTACGGAGGCCATCTTCGCGGCCACCGCGCTACAGGCGGACCGTTTTAATTTCCCGCTCTGGCGAGTGCTGCGGGACCTGCGGCCAGAGCTCTTCGACGACCGCCTTTCGAAGCTGAAGACGTCCCTGGAGGCGCGGGTCAGTAAGAAGAAGCTCGCCGCGATCCAAGCCTTCTTCCGGAAACCCTCCCTGTCGCACTCCGGCGCCGCAGCCGAGACCTTATTCAAAATGCTGGAGTATCATCCGACCCATCCCGAGGTGCTTAAGCAGCTGGCCCAGGTCGCAGGCCCTGCGGACTTCCCTCGGCTCACTCGGAGCATCGTGCGGTCGCTGGAACTCAATCCTCTCCAGCCCAGCGTTTACTACGTTAACATCTTTCGCCGCAGGATTCCCGACCGGTCCGACCTCCTGGCGCTCATCGAAGACCAATTCCGGCGCAACGCCGCGAAGTTCGGGGACGACGATCCGAGCACGTACTGGAAGGATGACCGCCTCGACGAGGGGTGGATCCTCCACGACCTCGACCGCATCGTCGACCTCGTCCGGTCGCGGGGAGCGCGGGTCGTGGTTCAAAATTACCCGCCCCCCCGGGAGGGCGGGGGCCGGCAGATCGACGCCATTCTCCGCAACTGGTGGGCCCGGCGGCGGGACCGGCGCGGGATCGAATTCCTCGACGTAACGAACCGACTCGCAGAGCTCTACGTCCGCGTCGGAAAGAAGGAACCGTATTACTCGTTTGAGGCCGGGCCCACGGACCAGCACCTAAACGCCCTAGGGTATGGCGAGGTCGCGCAGCTGATGCAACCGCTCGTTCCGCGGTTTCCGTCGGCAGAGCTTTCAAAAAACGGCGATCGGAAGTAAAATGGCTTCGACCGCTAACAATTCCCCGGAGCCACCGATGGAGACCCTGGACCTGAGACGCATCCCGTGTCCGAAGAACACCGCGAAGGCGCTGATCTACCTCGCGACCGTCGACGCCGGCCAGACCGTCGAGTTCCTCCTCGACGACGGCGAACCCGTCGCGAACGTCCCCCCGTCGTTGACGCTCGAGGGCCACGTCGTCCTCGATCTGCGCCGCTGCCCCGAGGGCCACTGGTCGCTCACCGTGAAGGTCGCCGCGTGAAGGAACGAATTAAGCGATTGCATACTTCGATCCGGGAGTGGCTGACGCAGGTGCTGTTCAAGCGCTACCTCACGCCGCTCGCCCTCGTCGTCGTCTACGTCTTCGTCCTGGGCCCCACCAGCGTCGTCGCCCGCGTCCTGTTTCGAAAGCACCTCGCGAAGACGTCGGGCCGGGCGGACACGAACTGGATCACCGTCGCCGGCTACGAAGGCACGCGCGACGATAGCCTCAAACAATCCTAGCTTCGCAGGAAAGGAACCCATGAAGAAGTTTCTCTTTGTCTTTCGGGAGATGAAAAAGCTGATCGCGGCCCACAAGCTCTTCTTCCTCGCGCCCCTCCTCTTTAGCCTCGCCGTCGTCGCGATCCTCTTCATCAAGCTCGGCTCGAGCATTGTGATGACGTTCATCTACGCGGGCGTCTGATGGACTTCCTCGGGATCTCCTGCTTCTACCACGACTCCTCGGCCTGCCTCGTGCGCGACGGCCGGATCGTCGCCGCCGCTCAGGAGGAGCGCTTCTCGCGGAATAAGAACACGGACGTGTTCCCGATTGAAGCGCTCAACTTCTGCGCCCAGGAAGGGAGCGTCCTCTTCGACGACGTCGCGGGCCTCGCGTACTTCGAGAAGCCGTACCTGAAGTTCAGCCGGGTCCTGATCGAGCACCTGAACCGCTACCCGTTCTCCCTCCGGAGCTTCCTCCGGACCATGCCGAAGTGGCTGGACGACCGCCTGATCCTTCCGCTCGTGATCCAGGAGGAGCTGTCGACGGCCGCGCCGGTGCACTTCTTTAAGCACCACGTCTCCCACGCCGCCAGCGCCTTCCTGCCGTCGCCCTTCGAGGAGGCCGCGATCATGACCTGCGACGGCGTCGGCGAGTGGACGACGATGACCGTGGGCCAGGGCCGCGGTAACGACCTCTCGATCCGGAAGGAGATCTGTTACCCCGACTCCCTAGGCCTCCTCTATACCACCGTGACCGTCTTCCTCGGCTTCCACGCCCACGGCGGGGAGGGGAAGACGATGGGCCTTGCGGCCTACGGCGAGCCGCGGTTCCGGAAAGAATTCGCGCAGCTGATCAAGGTCTTCCCGGACGGAAGCTTCCGCCTGAACCAGAAGTACTTCTCGTTCCGGAACGGCTCGAAGATGTGGAACCGGAACTTCGAGGCCCTCTTCGGCCCGCCCCGCGCCCCCGCCGCAGAGTGGCTCCAGCGCCACTACGACCTCGCGGCGACGCTCCAGGCGGTGGTCGAGGAGATCTTCATCCTGACCGCCCGGACGCTCCACAAGGAAACCGGTAGCCGGAACCTCTGCCTCGCCGGCGGCGTGACCCTCAACTGCGTCGCGAACGCGCGGATCCTCGAGGAAACCGACTTTGCGGACATCTTCGTCCAGCCCGCGGCCGGGGACGCCGGCGGCGCCGTCGGCGCGGCCCTGTACCTTTCAAACACGCTTCACCGGGAGCCGCGGCACGTCCTCGACCACAGCTTCCTGGGTCCGGAGTTCTCCGATTACGAAATCGAGAAAGCGCTGAAGAAGTTCGGGGTCACGAACTACGTGAAGCTCGGCGATGAGGAGCTCGTCGCGCGGGCCGCGGATTGCATCGCGAAGAACAAGACCCTCGGCTGGTTCCAGGGGCGGATGGAGTTCGGCCCGCGCGCGCTCGGCGGCCGCTCGATCCTCGCGAACCCGTGTTCGCCGGACATCAAAGACATCCTCAATAGCAAGGTGAAGAAGCGCGAGGCCTTCAGGCCCTTCGCGCCGATGGTGCTCGAGGAAGCCGCGGACCGCTACTTCCACCTGAAGATCAAGTCCCCGTACATGCTCCTGGCCCCTAAGGTGCGGGCGGAGATGCGGGCACGGCTCCCGGGCATCACCCACGCCGACGGTACGGCCCGCGTGCAGACGATCGGTGACCGCGAGCATCCGCTCCTCCGGAAGCTGATCGCGGCGTTCGCGGAGCGGTCCGGGGTCCCCGTGCTCCTGAACACGTCGTTCAACCGGAACGGTGAGCCGGTCGTCTGCAAACCGCAGCACGCCGTCGACTGTTACCTGAACTCGGGCCTCGAGGCGCTCGCGATCGGACCGTTCTGGATGGAGAAGGCCTAAAGCGGGTCACTTGCACCTCCGCACCGGAGCGCTGTTCGAAGGGTCCCCGTCTTAAACGCAAGATCCAGCGGCCCCGGGGTCCCTCCCTAAACCCAAAGGGGATTCGATACGACCGCTCCGCTGTACTTTCTGCGTGGGTGCGAGGTATAGTCGTTAACCGCGAAATTTCCGCTGCTAGCTACCACCGCCAAAGGAGCATTGCCTGAGACCCGATAACCGTATCTTCATATTCTTCCTCGCCCTCCTCCTCGGAGGCTGCGCGAACCTCCGCAAGCTCGACCCCGTCGCGACTCCGAAGCACTGGTATCAGTCCTCCTACTACAACGGACTTTCCGCGCTCCCGCTTGCGAAGCGCCGGGTGATCCTCTCCAAGGAACACCTGGCGGAGCTGACCCGTGCCAGCGCGATGGAATGCCCGTGGATTCGTTCCACCCCAAGCGTCCTTCCTCTCGACGCTGTCGAGTGGCGGGAGTTCGAAAAGCTCATCGATACCATCCCCGTTTCGCTTCGGCGGGTCTTCGAGCAGAGGGTCCGCGGCTGGGTCCTCGTGCGCGATCTCGGATCTCCGGCGAGCTTGTTCTTTCTCTCCGATGGCGCCGCCGTGACATACGACGGAATCATTTATGTCGACGTCGCGACTCTGCGGCAGAGCTACGACGAGTTCCTCGCGGCGAAGGAAAACAGCCTCTACCGCGGGGGCGCCTATCGGATAAAGGTTCAGGAAAAGCTCCCGGTTCCCACGGCCCTCGTTGCCTTCGTCTCTCGCGCCGCCTACATCTTTGCTTATCGAAATGTCTTCGTGCAAAACACCAACGTCGATACCGACTCAGCCGAGGAACTCGACTGGTACCCGTTCTCGAGGATCGACTGGGAGTGGGACGGGGGTACTTCACTGCAGGGCCGCAGCGCCGCGCTCCGGGAGTGGGGCCGAATTCGGAAATACTACGCCACGGAAGAGGTGGACAAGTTTCCGAACGACCTCTTACAGAAGCACTTCCTCGATTGGCAGACGAGCGGATTCACCTCGCCGGCAGCGACGCAGACAACCGAGACGGACTGGGCCGAGGCGTTCGCGCAGAAGTACGTGGCCGATCAACACAAGACCGACATCACCTTCGTCTTGGCGAAGGACGGCAAGGAGGTATCTCGTCGAGGTTTCTGTCCCCAGGGAAATCCGTGCCGCCGGAAGCTCGCGCTGATTAACGTCTTCTTCGAGCACCACGATCTCCTTCGCCTGACGTCGAAGCCCTAGCGGACCCGTTCCCACTGGTCTAGGTACGGCGGCGGCGCGCGGGTCTCGAGCTTGCACCTGAGATCTTCCGTGGCGGTTCGCCGGTCCCAGGTATCGGTGCTGATCGTAAAGAGACGCTCCTGTACGTTCTCAAACAACGAGCGTCGGAGGTAGGTCTGGCGCTCGTGGACCCCACCGTTCTGGAGGATCCGCCGGTGGGCGCGGCGGTAGAGCAGCCGGAGCACCGGCGTGTGTTCCATGTAGTACTCGCGACCGTCTTCGGTGACGTGGGTAACGGCGTCGCGGACTTCGATCGGATCTTCGAGGCGGAGGACGATGACGAAGTCCTCCTTCCCGTTCCGGTAGTTCATGATCTTCAACTGCGCAGGGTCGAAGGGATAGTCCCACTCTATCTTCTTCGAGGCTGGCGCCGCGAGATCGATCGCGCCCGACTCCGAAAGCCGGAGTTCGCAGCTGAGGCGAACGCGGTTCTCGTATTTCAGCGAGATGATCTCCGGCGCGGAACGGCCCGCGAGGGCGGAGAAGGACCGACCGGAGGTGGGGTTCACGCCGGATTCGTTCGAGGCACGGCCGCAGGCTGCGATAAATACCAGAGATAAAACTAACGCTCGTGTTCGCATGGGTCCTCCGAGACGGAGAGTGTTACCGGAAGATTCGGAAGTTGTAAAACCCGTGCTTAAGTCGTTGAAAGGCGGAGCGATCTTAAGTGTACTTTTTCAGGCCTCAGAGCTAAGGAGCTCTCAACCGATAACGACAAAGGACTGATCGATGCC
>JBILTI010000149.1:0-5411 GCA_044371595.1 Bacteriovoracaceae bacterium | reverse complement strand
CAGAAGGAGGGCCGTTCTCTCCAGCTGGTCTACGCCGGGATCCAGGGCTTCGATCATCCGGTGACCTCCCTCGAGGACCGGGCGAACTACATTAAAAGTTATTTCTACATCGTGGAGTAAATCATGATTTTGCAGGAAAAAGCACACTCGGTCATTAAGCAGGCGAAAACCAACATCTTCGGCCAGGACGAGCTCCTCGAGTCGATCGTCGCCGCCCTGGTCTGCGAAGGCCACCTTTTGATCGAAGGCCTTCCGGGCCTCGGGAAGACCCTCAGCGTGTCCGTCATGAGTAAGCTCTGTGACCTGCACTTCCAGCGAATCCAGTTTACGCCGGACCTCCTGCCGTCGGACCTCATCGGAACGATGATCTACAACCAGCAGAAGCAGGAGTTCACGACGAAGTACGGGCCGATCTTCACGCAGCTCGTCCTTGCCGACGAGATCAACCGTTCCCCGGCGAAGGTCCAGGCCGCGCTCCTCGAGGCGATGGCGGAGAAGCAGGTCACGATCGGCGACCGGACGCATAAGCTCCCGACGCCGTTCGTGGTGCTCGCGACGCAGAACCCGATCGAGCAGGAAGGAACCTACAACCTCCCCGAGGCGCAGCTCGACCGGTTCATGATGAAGATCTCCGTGGACTACCCGGACTTCGAAGCCGAGAAATCCGTGCTGGGGCTGAAGCCCGCGCAGCTCGACCTCTCCCCGGTCGTCGGCCAGGCCGACCTCCTCGCGATGAAGGAGAAGGTGGAGCAGGTTTACGTCGACGAGAAGATCAAGGACATGATCATCCGTATCGTCCACGCGACCCGGCCCGGGAGCAAGTTCTTCCTTAAGAAGCACGACGGCGCCGTCACCGCGGGCGCGTCACCGCGGGCCTCGATCTGGCTCTACAAGATCGCCCGCTTCAAGGCATTCATGGAGAACAAGGATTTCGTCTCTCCGGATCATGTCCTTTCGATCGTACCGTCTGTCCTGGGTCACCGGGTGATCCCGTCCTACGAGGCGCAGATCGACAAGCTCAACACCCGAAACCTGGTGGCGACGATCGCCGCGAGCGTCGTCTAGCGATGAACCTGAAGGAGATCGAGCGGGTCGTCGGGATGATCCAGGCCCACATCTTCAAGAACTCCAACGCCTACGCCACGGGGATGCTGAAGTCCTCGTTCCGCGGCTCCGGGCTCCAGTTCCGCGAGCACCAGGTCTACGTCCCCGGAGACGACGTGCGCTTCATCGACTGGAAGCTCTCCGCCCGCTCGCCGAACGTCTACGTGAAGACCTTCGAAGAGGAGCGGAACGTGGAGATCGTGGTCCTCGTCGACCTCTCCCATACCCTCTTCTACGGCTTCGAGGGCGTCTCGAAGCTCCAGGCGCTGATCGAGATCGTCGCCCTCTTGTACCTCCTCGCCGGGGAAACGCACGACCTCGTGCGTGTCGTCGTCTGGGGAGAGAAGACCATGGGCCTGCCACCGAAGAAGGGCAAGGAGGGGCTGACGCTCTTCATCTCCGTTCTGGAAAAACTGGGACTCCTCGACGCCGCCGGGAAGGTCATCCTGCGGCAGGACCGGCCTGTGAACTCGCACAGCGAAGCGCAGAAGATCGCGCAGATCAAGGGCTTCCTTGCCCGCCGGAAGGAAGTCATCTACCTGGGCGACCTGAGCCTCGTCCAGAACAAGGACCTCTGGGGCAAGCTCCTCGATAAGAAGAACATGCACTGCTTTCAGATCTACTCGCCGGTGGACAAGAACGAGGCGACGCCGGTCCTCTTCAAGGTGCGGAATCCCGTCACCGGCAAGGGGGCCGTCCGCGAGCTAAAGGGGCGCCGGCGCGGGCCGTTCTTCGTGAAGCAGCGGTTCAAGGAGATCGGGGTCCACGAGCGCTACCTCGAAAAGTTCGTGAGGGAGCTCGTGTGAAGATCCGCGCCGCCGGCCCCCTCCTCCTCTTTCTCTTCTTGCTATTCCCAGCGATCGCCGCCGGGGCCGCGGGCCTCTACCTCGAGCTCCCGTCGGCCGCGGTCGCGCAGGGAAGCCTCGTTTCCGGCATCCTTAAGGTGGATCAGGCGTCGCTCGCGGCGGTCGATCCCCAGAAGCTCCGGGGCCAGACCCTCGGCGACGTCGTCTACGTTCACCAGGTCGGACCCCTCGTCCGGAGGGTCGGCGGCAGGGTCTACGAGGCCGAAGCGAAGGTTATCTTTGTGAAGGTTCCCGCGGCGGCATCGGTTCCGGTCCCCGGTGGAACGCTCTCCTGGGGTACCCTCGAGGTGCGGCCGACAGATGCCCCGCAGGAGCTCCTCTTCGGAACCTTCACCGTCCCGGCGCGCCGAAAGCTCCTACTCTGGGTCGCGATCCTTGCGGGCCTCGTCGTCCTCGGAATCATCTCCCGGCGAGTTTGGAAGAAGCTCGAGCTCAGGCGCCGGGAAAGGCTCCGCCGCCGTCGGCTCAAGGAAGCGCTCCTCTCGGCGGCCGACTTCGCCGCCGTCGTCGAACTCTGGCGCGCCAAGCACGCCTACCTCGGAGAGTTTCCGCACATCGCCGATCCGCTCCGGGAGCTCGAGGCGGTGCTCTTTAAGTACCAGTTCAAGCCGACGCAGACCGACGCCGAACGGGCGGAGGTGCTCGCGGCCTATCGAACCTTCACGGCCGCCGTCGCCGGAGGTTTCGATGGAATTTAAGGCGCCGCTCTTTCTCTGGACCGGGGTCGCCGCGGGCCTCCTCTGGGCCCTCGACTATTGGAAGGTCTTCCACCGGGCACGGCTCTATTTCCCGCCGTCGGGGGGGAGCACGCCGTGGTGGAAGACGGGCCTCCGCGGCCTCCTGTTCCTCGTCGGCGTCGTCGGCTGGGCCTACCTGAGCTATGCCCTCATGCAGCCGCGGAAGGCGCAGAAGTTTTCCCCGACTAACATCGAGGTGAACGACGTCGTCCTCTGCATCGACGTGTCGCGCTCGATGCTCGCCGAGGACATCCGGCCCAACCGGCTCGAGGTGGCGAAGGAGAAGATCCGCGAGTTCGCCCGGCTCCGGCCGACGGACCGGATCTCGATCGTCATCTTCTCAGAAAAGGTCTTCACCCTCCTGCCGCTGACAACCGATCCGTCCCTCGTGGACAAGGTCCTCTCGGAGATTTCGATCGGCTACCTCGGAAGCGGAACGAACATCGGCGATGGCCTCGCCCTCAGCGTTGCCCGGGCGGTGAACAGCGAGACCAAGAACAAGG
Source organism: Bacteriovoracaceae bacterium (assembly GCA_044371595.1). Taxonomy (GTDB): domain Bacteria; phylum Bdellovibrionota; class Bacteriovoracia; order Bacteriovoracales; family Bacteriovoracaceae; genus Peredibacter. The sequence goes on along the minus strand of JBILTI010000149.1, from coordinate 2,201 downwards.
TCATCGTGCTCCTCACCGACGGCGTCGCCAACGTGGGGACGATGACGCCGCTCCAGGCTGCCGAGGAGGCGAAAAAGTACGGCATCAAGGTCTACACGATCGGCCTTGGTACGGACGACGACGCGAAGATCCCCGTGGGCCAGGGCGTCTTTGGGACGCAGTACCAGCTGATCCCCGGCGGCTCGATCGACTACAAGGTTCTTAAGGAAATCTCCGACATGACCGGTGGAAAGTTCTATCCGGCAAAGAGCGAGCAGGCGCTGAAGGAGATCCTCGACGACATCCAGAAGCTCGAGAAGACCGAGATCAAGGTTAACCACCAGATCGTCTACGACGAGCAGTACTACTCGTACCTTCTGGTCGGCGTCGCGCTCCTGCTCGCGGCCGAGTTCCTGCGCCGGCTCCTCCTAAAGGACATCGTATGACCGTGAACCAACCCGAGTTCTTCCCCGGTGTCCTCGCCGTCTTCGTCCTCTTCCTGGGCATCGTCCTCTACCAGGAGCGGCGCTTCTTCCGCTTCGTCAAGACCTACTGGTTCTACCGCCGGAGCCTCCTCAGCTACCTCGCCTCGATCCTCTTCCTGACCGGCTTCGGTGGTCTCCTCCTGGGCCTCCTCGACTTCCGCGGGCCCGAGGAGAAGGTCAAGACCGAGGTGCCGCGGGAGCGGACGATCATTCTCATCGACACCTCGGCGAGCATGCTGGCCGAGGACGTAAAGCCGAGCCGGCTCCAGAAGGCGGCGCTGATCGCGAAGCACTTCGCCCGGAAGGCCGCAGGCCACCAGCTCTCGGTCGTCGCCTTCGCGGAGGGCCAGAAGAAGATCGTCCCGTTTACGAACGACCTCGACCTCATCGACGCCCGGCTCGACTCGATCGAGAACCTCCGGAATCAGTACGGCTCCTCGGCGCTCACGGTCGCGATCCAGGAAAGCGTTCAGTACTTCCGCGAGGCCGACGGCGAGGCCCGCGGAAACATCCTCGTCCTCACCGACGGGGAGGAAACCGCCGAGGGCATCGACCTCAAGGTGCCGAAGGCCGTCAACGTCGCACTCGTCGGGGTCGGAACGACCCAGGGCGGGAGAATTCCTCTCGACGATGGCCGGGGCTTCCGCTTCGGCTACAAGAAGGAGCGGGGCCGCGACGTCATCACGAAGCTCAACGAGTCCTTCTTCAAGCAGGTCGCCGGCGATCTTCCCGCGGGGAAGTACTGGCCCGCGAACAGCTACGCGCTTCCTAGCGAGGAGATCCTCGACTTCTTCCGCGGCGAGAGGCGGAAGGGCGCCGATCAGCAGGACATGGTCGTGAAGCCCGTCATGATGGAGTGGGTGGTGCTCCCGGCACTGGGCCTCGTCATCCTCTCTTACGTCCTGAAGTCGGTGCGGATCTTTACCCTGAGTCTCCTTCTGGTCGCGGGACCGATCCGGGCCCAGGAGGCGGAGGCTCCGAAGCTCACGCCGGAGCTCGTCGAGCGGCTCGACCAGCTCCAGAAGGGGGCGCTCAACCGGCTCGAAAAGCTTAAGCTCGCGGACGACCTGCAGCGGGCCGGCGCCCGCGACGAGTCTCTGTCGCTCTACCAGGAAAACCTTCCGGCGAAGGTCGATCCCGCGCTCCCGCCGGAGGCGTACCTGAACTACGGCACCTCGCTCCTCCAGAAGGGGGACGCGGCCGCGGGCCTCGGCGTCTACGACCAGCTCGCCCGCAGTCTCGGGGACTCGGCGAAGGGCCGGAAGCTGAAGGATATGATGGACAAGAACGTCGTCTCCTTCTTCGCGCAGCAGGAGCAGAAGAAAAAAGAGCGGCAGAAGAAGCAGGAGAAGAAGGACTCGCAGGAGAACAAGGACCCGCTGTCGGAGTCGCAGCCTCAGAACGGAAACCAGGACGATCCGCAGCAGGGGAAATCGGGCCAGCAGCAGAAACCATCGAAGAACAAGGACCCCGGGCAGCCCAAACCGGAGGACCAGAAGAAGAAAGAAGGATCGGAGCCCGAATCCGGCGACGAGAAGCCGGAGAAGAAGAAGGACGACCCCGCCGACCCGAAGGACGGCCAGGAGAAGATCGGCGAGCCGAAGCAGCTCCCTCCGCAGAAGCTTCCGGCGAAGCTCAAGCAATTAATGTCCGACGACCGCCAGCTCCAGATGAAAATGATCGAGAACGGAACGCGGGACCTGAACCGCCGGAAATCGAGGAAGAGTAAGGATTGGT
>JBILTI010000148.1:0-5420 GCA_044371595.1 Bacteriovoracaceae bacterium | reverse complement strand
CAGTTTGATGATCTTCGGGACCTTGCCCATGACGGGACCCGGCTCGAGCTTGTCGAGAACCTGACGGATGATCCTGATCGACTGGACCACTTCTTTCATCCGCACAATGTAGCGGTTCCAGCAGTCGCCGACCTGGCCGACTTCGCCGGTCCCGACCGGGACGTCGAACTCGAACTCCGGGTAGAGCGAGTACGGGGCGACCTTCCGGAGGTCCCAATTGAGGCCGGAGCCGCGGAGGACCGGGCCCGAGGCGCCGTAGTCGAAGCAATCCTGAAGAGAAAAGACGCCGACGTTCGCGGTCCGCTCGACGAAGATCTTATTCATGGAGACGAGCTCGTGGTACTTCTTCGCCTCCGCTTCCATGGTGTCGCAGAATGCGGCGACGCGGCCGAGCTGTTCGTCGGTCCAGTCGTTCCAGACGCCGCCGATCCAGATGTAGTTATAGAGGAGCCGGGAGCCCGAGACCTCTTCGAACAGGCGGAGGATCTTTTCGCGCTCTTCGAAGGCGTAGAGGAACGGCGAGAACGCCCCGAGGTCGAGCGCGTAGGTTCCGAAGGCCATGAGGTGCGATCCGATCCGCTGGAGTTCGGCGGTCAGGATGCGGAGGAGTTCGGCCCGGCGCGGGACTTCCGTTCCGAGCATCTTCTCGATCGTGGCCGCGTAGGTCCACTCCATGTTCATCGCCGCGAGGTAGTCGAGCCGGTCGACGAACGGAATGATCCCCCGGTAGTCGAGGTTCTCGGAGTGCTTTTCCATGCACCGGTGGAGGTACCCGAGGTGCGGGATGGCGTGGGCGACGATTTCCGAGTCGGTCCAGATTTCGATCCGGAGAACGCCGTGGGTCGCCGGGTGCTGAGGCCCCATGTTCAGGGTCAGGAGCTCCGACTTTAACTGTTCTGTTTCTGAATTGATGGTCGGCTTTTCCGGTTCACCAATGTCCCAACGAGATTGCATATGCCTTACCTTTTATTGAGCTTTTTCTAATTGCGCTTTCTTGATCATGTCCTGGCGGACGATGAATTCCCGGTCCTCGTAGTTCATCTTCCCGTCGGGGTAGACTTCGATGCCGTTGTAGTACTTCTGCGCGACGTAGTCCTTCCGGAGGGGCCACCCCTGCCAGTCGTCCGGGCAGAGGATCCGGCGCAGGTCCGGGTGGTTATTGAAGCGGATGCCGAACATGTCGTAGACCTCGCGCTCCTGGAAGTTCGCGGCTGCGTAGAGCCGGACGATCGAGTCGACGGCCGGGTTCAGGCGGTCGGTGAGCTTGACCTTCAGCATGAACTGCCGCGGGTGCGCGGGGTCGTAGTGCGTGAGCACGTAGCAGACTTCCATGTAATCGACGTAGTCGACGCCGCTGACGACGTGGAGCGAGTTGAACGGAAGCTCGGAGTTCGTCTTGAGGAACTCGACGACGGCGAAGAGCTTTGCGGCGTCGACGGTTACGCTCCCGTCGAGCTTCTTGAGGTCCTCAGGGACGAACGCCGTCGCGGCCGCGCCGGCGACGTTCCGGTTGATGAGTTCGGCGACCTTGGTGATGTCAACGTTAAGCATGCTTTACCCACTTGTTACGGAGAAGCCGCTCGTTGGCGATCTTCTTTTGCAGGGTCATGACCCCTTCAATGAGAGCTTCGGGACGCGGCGGACAGCCGGGAACGTAGACGTCAACGGGGACGACCTCGTCGACGCCGTTGAGGACGTGGTAGCCGTGCTGCCAGTAGGGGCCGCCCTTGTTCGCACAGGAGCCCATGGAGATGACGTACTTCGGTTCGGCCATCTGTTCGTAGAGCGTCTTCACCCGAGAGGCCATCTTCAACGTTACGGTGCCGGCGACGATCATGAGATCCGCGCGCCGGGGGGTCGCCATGAAGGCCCCGCAGCCGAACCGTTCGAGGTCGTACTTCGACGCACCGGTTGCCATCATTTCGATCGCGCAGCAGGCGAGGCCGAAGGTCATCGGCCAGAGAGAATTTTTTCGACCCCAATTCAAAAAGTCATCAAGGGTCGTAAGGACAACACCATCTTGCATGGAGAAACTCCGGGTTCAGTGAAAAGAGATTACCCCTATTTGTACCTTCAGGTGGATTTTTCGTCAACGAAACGGATGGGATTTCGAAGAATTAGCGAGGGGATTTGAGAGACAAATTAGCTTTGTCTAAGCGATAAAGCGTTTTACTTTTGCCCGCAGCGGGTGGCGAAGGACTGTTGAAATTTCGCCTGCCCTTCGGCCTCGGAGGCGGGGCCTCGTTTCGGGCCCTGCTGCATGTAGGCGAGGCGCTTCCGGTCGTTTTCACAAACCTTATTAATGACGAGATCGTATTCCATTAAGGCGGCGACCGGGTACGGAACTCCGTAGGCGGAAGAAATAAAATTTATTTTTTCCGGTTTTAGGTCTGAAAATGCGCTCGCGATCTCTCTTTTCTGGAGCTGGGTCCGGAAACCGTCAAAGTATGACCCGACGTGGTAAAAAAGTTCCACCGCGCGATTGAAGGAAAGCTCCCCTCCTCCGTCCTCGATTTTCTGGCAGTTCGAACGGCTCTGAGCGTTGCGCGAGAAGAGCTCCCGGAGGACGCGGCACTCGGTCAGGAACGCCTGGACCTCTCCGCCCGACCCCTCGATCGTCGATTTGATGAAGTCGCGGGCGTTGAAGGTCTCGGCGTAGGGATTGAAGCCCTCGCGGTACACGTAGTGCGTGAGCTCGTGGGCGAGGTCGAGGATCGCGTCGTCCCAGGCGAGGTTCCGGTTGATGTACACGACCGAACGGGATTCGTAGATCACGTGCTCCGGGGAGTGCGGCGAGAACTTCCGGACGAGCGTCGTATCGGTGAGCGACCCCTCGCCGACCTTGACCACGTCTTCGAGGAGGAGCCCCGAGCGGGAGGCCTTGTACTGGGCCTCCCTGATGAGCTTTTCGCCGGTGGTCGAGCGCGCGAGGAGCTCAAGGAGCTTCTTGAGGTTCAGCTCCGGAGATGACGTGTAGTCCATCCAGGTGCGCCCCGCGCTCAGCGAGCCTTCGACGTGTATGGTCTTCTCCACCAGCGCGTGCGTAGCGAGCGGAACGGCGACGAGGAAAAAGGTAAGGAGCGTCTTCATTATCCTGCTCATCGGCAGGGTAAACGAGAACTCGAGTCAAAATTGCGTTTTATTCCCGAAGGCGGAACGTGAAGATCGATTTACCCGAGCTTTTCACTTCGAGGGGGCCGAGGATCTTCGCCGGGGCGAGCGGTGCCTTTTCGCCGGAGTAGGTCCCGAGGGCCACCTGGTACTTCCCGGGGGCCAGCTTGAGCTCGGCCATCCGGAGCGCCTGCGGCAGGGTGGTCCAGTGCCGCGTGTCGGCTTTCTCCAGGGCGGCGATCCCCTTGGCGGCGCCGACGTAGGTGGCCATGGCGGCGGTCTTCGCGAGGTAGTCCCCGCCGTCGGTGTTAGCGCGGTTGAGCGAGCGGTAGACCTTCATCGCCGCGACGATCGCCACCAGGTGCCGGATCGCGACCCGGGTTCCGGTCTTCACGTACCGGGCCACGACGTCCTCCTCGAGCACGACGCGGGCGATGTCGCCGTTCTCGGAGACGATCGGCAGGGGCCTCCGGTCGACGACGACGCCCTTGTCGTCGAGGACGAAGAGCTCGCGGCGCTGGACCAGCGGAACCTCTTCGATCATCGGAAGCTCGAACTCGACGGCCGCTTCCTGGACCGCGAGGCGCGTGACGTTGTGAGCGAAGACGAAGCTCCCCGGATTCGCCGTCCGCTCGGGAACCATGCCGAGCTTGTTCATCGCAAAGGCCGTGACGAACTCCGTTCCGACGCTCGCGATGAAGACCTTCGCGCCGGGGTTATCGACGGCGTTGATCGCGCCCTTGATTCCGAAGTTAAACGGCTTTCCGACCTTCTGCGGGATGAGTCCCTCCTCGAAGACCAGGACGACGTTCCCGGCGCCGCCGCGGGCCCGGGTGACGACCTCGGGCTTTGGCGCGAGCGCCTTGACCTGGGCCTCGAAGTCGCCGCCGCGGACCTCCTTCGTGAGCGCCAGGATCTTGTACTGGAGGAAGTCCCGGAGGTCGTCCCGGAGCGCCGTCGCCGCGAAGAGCTTCGGCGACGGCTTTCCGTCGCGCTCGAAGGCCCGGACGTAGTCGGTGCTGGTGCGGTTAAATACGGAGAAGATCCCACCCTGGGTTTCGAGGATCCCGAGCGCGTCTTTATAGAGCTGGAGGGCGATCTGGAGGTCTGTCCGGGTCTCGCTCGCTTCGTGGACCTGGCCCCCGAAGACCTTCAGCATGAGGTCCGTCGAGTAGAGGGTCTTCGACGATGCCCCGCGCTGGAGCTCGGTGAAGTACGTGTCCCAGGCGAGGATCGTCGCCCGGGCGCCCTGGAGGTCGAGTCGGTTCCCGCGCTTCTGGTAGCGCCCGTAGAGGCTCTTCGCGAGGTAGTAGTGCGCGAGCGATCGCTCGTAGCTCGCGCCGTAGAACTCGTCGGCGGAGTCGTTGACGAGGAGGCTCGCGGCCTTGGCCCCGAGCTTCGTCGTGAAGAGCCGGTCGATGAGCTCGAGCGCGGTCTGAAACTGAGCGATTGCCTCGTCGTCGTTCCCGAGGGCGTGGGCGACGGTCCCCTTCTCGAGGTGCCAGAGGAGGACGCTCTTCTTGTCCTCCTTGAGCTCCGACCCGTCGAGGAGGGCCAGCGCCTTAGCGAAGTCCTGGGCGGCGTAGGCCTCCCGGTAAGCGGCCATCTGGTCCTTCATCCGGGAGGCACAGGCCTCTAGGAAGAAGAGCGAAAGGACGAGAACTGGGAAGCGAGAGAACCTTACCATCCGACCTTAGATTTTTCGGAGTACTTGAAGACCTTCGTCCGGGTCCGGAGGACCTCGGTGGCCTTCTCGATGTCGGTCATCCGCATGTTCACGGAGTATTCCTTGATCGTCTTGCCGTCGCGCTTCTCTGGCTTCATGTAGACGTTGCCGAAGATCATGATGTCGGCGCCGGTCTGCTTGCCGATCTTCTTGGCCGTGGCCGGGTCCACCATGCCGTCGTTCTGGTACGTGACTTCCTTCAGGATCCGCTCGCGAGCCTGGTTGTCCACGAGCTCGAACTCGCCGGACATCGAGAGCTCGTTCAGGAGCTCGTCGTTCAGGTCGCCGATCGGAAAGTAGGCTTCGGAGGTCTGGTTCTGGACGTCGGCTACGAACACCTTCGGCGTGCCGAAGCGGGCCTTCATCTTCGAGAAGCCCGGGTGCGCCTTCATCTGCTTGATGACGTCGGAAATCGCCTGGGTCGTGTCCGCGCTCATCCAGTTGTCGGTGATCGCGAGGCCCTTCTCATCGGAGGTGTTCGCGTCGACGCGCTCGGCCTTGAAGCTGCCGCAGGACGTGGCGATGAGGGACAGGGCGAGAACGGGGGCAATAAATTTCATGAGGGATCTCCTATTAAACTTCA
>JBILTI010000146.1:0-5448 GCA_044371595.1 Bacteriovoracaceae bacterium | reverse complement strand
TGGGCGTCGATCCCGACGGTTTTCGGGCGGGCCTCCGGGTCGAACAACTGGGTCGTCTCCGGGGCGAAGTCGAAGACCGGGAACGCCCTCCTCGCCAATGACCCGCACCTCGACCTCAAGACGCCGCTCTTCTGGTACTGGATCGCCCTCGAGACCGGAGACAAGCGGCTCCTCGGCGCGAGCGTTCCCGGCGTCCCGGTGGTCGCCTCCGGAACCAACGGCAAGGTCGCCTGGGGACTCACGAACTCGTACCTGAACTCGGCCGACGCGGTCTTCGTTTCCGACCTGCGCGACGAGCAGGTTGAGACCGTAAGGCCCTGGGTAACGTTCAAGTTCGGGTTCCTGAAGCTTGCCTTCTTCTTCAAGTCCTTCGAGCGGCTGAAGACCGGGGAGCGGGTGCTACCGCTCGATCACGATTCCCCGAACCGGCTGGTCCTGCGCTGGACCGGCTTCTCGCTCACCGCGGCCGACCTCCTCCCGATGTTCGAGCTCCACCGGGTCGAGACCGCGGCGGACATGGACCGGCTCCTCGGGGATCTGGGCCTTCCGTCGTGGAACTTCGTCTTCGCGGATCACCGGGGAAAGATCGGCTACCGGCTCGTCGGAAAAACCTACAAGCACACCGCCCCCGCGGCGCTCGGCATGCCGACGATGAGCTACGAGCAGTTTTCCCGGCCCGCGTACCTCGCCCCCGAGGAGAGGCCCCGGGTCTTCGATCCGAAGCGTGGCTACGTCTCCACCGCCAACAACCGGCACTGGCCCCGCGACGCGAAGTTCTCCGGAGGCCGGGCCTACACCGCCTCCTTCCGCGGCTTTCGCATCGACGAGCTCCTGACGGGGCCCCAGGACGTGGAGAGTTTCAAGAAGATCCAGTGCGACCGGCAGGTCGTCGACGCGCGATTTTTCCTTCCGAAGCTCCGGCCCCATCTGCGGGAGCCGCTCTTCGACGGCTGGGACCTCGCGGCGACCGACGGCTCCCGCGTCCTTCCCCTTTATCGGCGGGTCATGGACCGGCTCCTCGAGCGGTGGCGGGTCGACGAGGGCGGCCTCTATCGGATCCTGGATGCCCCCCTGACCCCGGCGCAGCTGACGGAGCTTCGGGAGACCGTCGCCGAGGCCCGGAGCGCCGTCGGCGGCCGGAGCTGGGGAGAGTTCCATCGCCTCTCGTTTCCGCACCTTTCGAAGAGCGACCGCTGGCGCTTTTCCCCGGAGATCGCGGGCGTCGGCGACACCAACAGCGTGGATCCCGGCACCGCCCTGTGGAACGGAGACCGGGGCCTCTACGAACAGTCCTCCGGGGCCTCGATGCGGATGATCGTCGAACTCGCGCGGCCGCCGCGGATCTGGCTCGTGCTCCCAGGACGGAACCGGGAGTACCAGGAGGCGACGACCGCCGCCCCCTGGACCGACTGGAAGGCGTGTCAGTATACGGAGATTAAGTTCTGAGGGCCGTGCTCGAGGAACCAGTTGCAGCGCGCGACGTTTCGCGGGAGGACGTAACTCGTGACCCCCGTGGAGGTTTCCCGGCACGCCTGGAAAACTTCTCCGAGGTCGAAGGCGTCGCGCTCGACGCGGACGGGCCTCCCGGCCTCGTCGGTCCCCGTGAGGTTCGCGGCGACCTGCGAAGGGATCCAGTAGCCCGGCGGCGTTAACCGGTAGTAGCAGTTGTACTTCCCGTGAACGGTGGTTTCCGGAAACGAGTGGTCCCCGAACATCAGCTTAACGAGGACCTCGTCCTCGCGCTTGATCTCCTTACAGACGGAATGCTCGCCGTTGAACTCGCGGAGCCAATCGGAGAGGGCGAGGGGCCGGTCGAAGCGGTGGGGGAAGCCGCCGTCGAGCACCCACAGCTTACCGCCGTCGTTCACCACCGGAGCGACGTGGTACCACCACGTGTTCCCGTCGAACGTCGACGTCTTCGGGGTGAAGAACAAGAAGACCTTCGCGCCGTCGAGGCCTCGCTTCTCGAAGTCGTAGGCCCAGACGTGAGCGCGGTTCGAGCAGATCGAGTCCTTCACGCGCACGAGCGTGCGGTTCAGCTTCTTGAAGAGCGATTCCGGCGTCTCGTTCCGCGTACGGACGTCGCGGAGCTCGTGGCCGTACTCGGGCAGGGTGACGGTCGTGGCGGAGACGGAGAGGGACGTTGCGAGGGACAAGAGCGCGATGAGTTTCATGGACACCTCTTTTTTTGATCTCGAGGTGATACCGAGGACGGGCCCGCGTGTGAACTAAAGCGCTTCTAAAAGTTCCGGACGACCGTGTAGCCGATGAGCCCCAGCACGAGGGCGACGAAGGCGAGCTTCTTCGGGAGCGAGTCGAAGCCGATCCAGGAATTGACGCCCTTGTTGAACGCCGCATCGAGGATGCACACTCCGTGGATGAAGAGGCCCGGCCAGAAGAAGGCGAAATACCCGAAGCCGACGAAGAAGGCCCAGAAGATGCCGGGCATGATCTGGCCCTTCATGAGCTGGCCCAGACCGGGGAGCATCATCGACCAAAGGGCCGCGATCGAATTGTCTACGTCATGTTGGACTGGATTTTCGTGCATACGTTTGCCTCTTCTTTTTTCACATCATACACCCATTTCCTAAAGAGAAACACGGGGACGCGGGGAGCAAGTTGTGGAAATCCCGGGACATCGCTTCCCGAGCTTTTGGCTCAAGTTTTTTTGCTCCTCTGCCGATAATACTTTAAGCTCTCAAAGCGAGATGTGTTCTTTATTGGAGGTACGTATGAGTCACAAAGGTAACCCAAACGGACAGAAGAAGAAGCTCACGAAGAAGGAACTGAAGGCGCAAAACCACGCGAAGCTCATGGCCTCTAAGGGCCAGGCGACGAACGTCGTCGACATCAACGCCTTACGTGACCAGCAGAATAAAAAGGCCGCCTAAGCTCACGTTCTGAGGAGGGGCCCTGGCCCCTCCTCTCTCCGCACCACCCTCCGGTCGATAGCTTCGAACGCGCCGAGAATTTTCGAATGGCGATAGATCTCCACCGTGAGGCCCTCCGCCGTGACACAAACGTAGTTAAAGCTGTTCGCCTCGGCGCGGGTCCGCGTCGACGCCGACGTGCCGGACGAGAGCGCGAGCGGAAACGTGCGCCCCGGAAGGAGCGGATCGACGCCGCTCTGGTGTTCGTGGCCCCAGAGCAGCAGATGCGGTCCGGCGGCGATCACCCGACGAAGGTCCTCGTCGATCCGCGGATGCCGGATGGCGACGAGCGGATGGTGGGCCGCGACGATCCGGAGCTTCTGCGCGGGGACGCGACGGAAGCGCTCTTCGAGCTCGTCGAGGTCTCCGGGGCGGAACTTGCCGGTCTGCACGGCGAAGTTATCCACCGTCCAGAGGCCGAAGACCGCGACGTGATCGTCCTCGTAGTAGTTTCTGGCGAAGGGCCCGACGTACTTTAAGAATTTTTTATAGGGACTAAAGAAGCGGAGAAGGAGATTATACAAAGGGACGTCGTGATTCCCCGGTACCAGGAAGAGCGGCGCAGCGAGCGACCCGAGGAAGTCCCGGGCGGCGACGAACTCGTGCCCGCGGGCGCGCTGAGTGAGATCGCCGGTCAGGACGGTGAGCGTGATCTCATCCTTCCGGAGGCGAAGAAAGTCCTCGAGGTGGGCCAGGATATCCGGGTGGATTCGCCCGAAGTGAAGGTCAGAGAGATGGACTATGCTAAACATTCCCGCCATCCGATGCGCGTCCTCTTGTTCATCAATCCCGCGTCGCGGAGGGCGGCCCAGCTTCAGGAAGAGATCCTGGCGGAGCTCCGATCCGCGGGACACGAGATCTTGAACAACGATACCGGGGCGGGCCCCGTCGATCCAAATCAAATCATCCTTAAGTACGCCGACGTCGCCGATGCGGTAATCGTCGCGGGCGGCGACGGGAGCGTCAACCTCGTCCTCCCCGCGCTCCGCGATACCCGGCTCTCCCTGCTGGTGATTCCGTGTGGGACCGCCAACAACCTCGCGCGGCACTACGGGATCCCGTGCGACGTGAAGGGCCTCGTCGAGCTCCTCCCGCATGGGAAGGTGGTGGAGATCGACCTCGGCTACGTGAACGAGATCCCATTCGTGAACGTCGCGGGGCTAGGCCTCAGCACCGAGGTCAACCGGAAGGTGACCAAGCGGCAGAAGCAGCACTTCGGCGCCTTCGCCTTCGTCCTCACCGCGCTCCAGCTCGCGAGGCGGATGAATCCGTTCCGCGCCGTCATCACGACCGACGACAATGTCTCCCTCGCGACGAAGTCCTGGCAGATCTCCGTGTGCAACGGCAAGCACTACGGCGCCGGGATGACGATCAAGCACAATGCCTCCCTCCAGGACGGAAAGCTCCACTGCCTGTCGACCGAGGTGAACCGGTGGTGGAAGGCCCTGCTCCTGATCCGGTCCTTCTTCACCGGCCGCTACCGCTCCGAGGAGGGGTTGACTCTCGTCGCGGGCCGCGAGCTACGGATCGAAACCCGCCGTCGCTTCCATATCGACGTCGACGGCGACATCAAAACCACGACCCCGGCCACCTTCTCGGTGCTCCCCCGGGCGCTTAAACTCATCGTTCCGGAGGTCCTCCAATGAGCGGAAAATTTCTCACCTGCGAATCCCGCGGCGGTCTCATGGACGTCTACGTCGCGGCCCCCGCGCCCGGCCCCCGGGTCCCGGTGGTGATCGTTCTGCAGGAGGCCTTCGGGGTCAACGCGCACATCCGGGGGATCTGCGACCGGCTGGCCAGCGAGGGCTTCCTCGCGGCCGCGCCGGAGCTCTTCCACCGCCTGGGCCGCCGGGTCGAGGTGCCTTACGGCGATCGAAAGCTCATCCTCCCGTACCTCGGAAAGCTCACGAACGCGGATCTCGTGAGCGACGTCCGCGCTTGCATCAATTTTCTCGACAACTTACCTAGGGCCGACACGTCGTCGGTGAGCATCGTCGGTTTCTGCGTCGGTGGCCTCGGTGCCGTGCTCTGCGGGACGAAGCTCGGCCTGAAGAAGATCGTATCGTTTTACGGCGCGGGCCTCGTCCATCCGCGGGAAGGGATCGCGCTCGCGCCGCTGCTCAACGACCTGGGCCAGATCAAGGCCCGCTGCCTCTTCTTCTTCGGCGGCCAGGACGCGAGCATCCCCGCCGAGGACATCAGCGAGGTGGAGAAGAAGCTCACGGCCTCGAAGGTCCCGTTCGAGGTCCGGATCTTCGCCGACGCCGACCACGGATTCTTCTGCGACGAGCGGAAGAGCTACCACCCGGAGGCGGCGCGGTCGGCCTGGATCAAGACGGTGGAGTTTTTAAAGGAAGAGCCGAAGGAGCAAAAGGCCCCTCCGGCGAAGCGCTAAACGCAACGCAGTTGGGTTTTCAAGTACCCATAACGTGAAACTCGTCGGTTAGAAGCGTTGACAATTCTCTTCGATACCTTCGGATGTATCGAAAAAAGTCTGTGCAGGCGTCTTCAAACTTTG
>JBILTI010000144.1:0-5478 GCA_044371595.1 Bacteriovoracaceae bacterium | reverse complement strand
CCCTTCGACGTCCGGGAGATCATCGCTCGCATCGTTGACGGGTCCGAGTTCCAGGAATTCAAGGAGCGCTACGGAACCACGCTGGTGACTGGCTTCGCGAAGATCCACGGGTACCTCGTCGGGATCGTCGCGAACAACGGCATCCTCTTCTCCGAGTCGTCGCAAAAAGCGGCGCACTTCGTGGAGCTCTGTGGCCAGCGGAAGATCCCGCTAGTCTTTCTTCAGAACATCACCGGATTTATGGTCGGCAAGCAATATGAGAACGAGGGGATCGCTAAGCACGGGGCGAAGTTCGTCACGGCTGTTTCTACCGTTCAGGTCCCGAAGTTTACGGTCGTCATCGGCGGCTCGTTTGGGGCGGGGAACTACGGAATGTGTGGCCGCGCCTTCGGGCCTCGGTTTCTCTTCATGTGGCCAAACTCCCGGATCTCCGTCATGGGAGGGGAACAGGCCGCGAACGTCCTCGCGACGGTCAAGCAAGACGGCCTCCGGGCCGCGGGCCGGCCCGCGATGGACGACGAAGCGCTCGCGAAGTTTAAGCAGCCGATCCTCGATAAATACGAGCGGGAAGGATCTCCGTACTACTCGTCGGCCCGGCTCTGGGACGACGGCGTCATCGATCCGGCGCAGACGCGAGACGTGCTGGGCCTTTGCCTGAGTGTAACCCATAACGAAGAGTTCCCAGATCCACGCTGGGGCGTGTTCAGGATGTAGCACATGAAGTACCTTGAGGTTTTAGAGAAAGATAACGGAGTAACGGAAGTGTGGCTGAACAGGCCCGAGCTTCACAACGCGTTTAACGCCGAACTCATCGAAGAACTGATTTCGGCCTTCGAAGGATTCCGGAACCCGCGGCTGATCGTCCTCTCGGGGCGCGGCGCGAGCTTCTGCGCCGGCGCCGATCTCAATTGGATGAAGGCGATGAAGAACTACTCGAAGGAGGAGAACTTCCGCGATTCGAAGCGCCTCGCCCGGATGTTCGCCGTGATTAACGACTGCGACGTTCCGGTCCTCGGCCGCGTCAACGGCCACGCGCTCGGCGGAGGCGTTGGCCTCGTCAGCGTCTGCGATTTCGTGATCGCGAACGCGGAGGCGACGCTCGGCTTTACGGAGGTCCGGTTGGGTCTCATACCGGCGGTGATCTCTCCCTACTGCATTTCGAAGATCGGCGAGTCGAACGCCCGGGCCTGGATGATCTCCGGGGAACGGTTCTCGGCCGAAGAGGCGAAGCGCATGGGCCTCGTTCACGAGGTTTGTACGCAGAACGACCTGGATCTGAAGGTGGCGGAGCTGGCGCAGAAGTTTCTGGCCGCGGGGCCGGAGGCGGCGAAGGAGGCGAAGCGGCTCGTCCGTGGCGTCGTCCGCAACCTCAAAGGCGCCGAGGATTACACCTGTCAGATGATCGCCGACCGGCGCGTGAGCGCCGAGGGACAGGAGGGCATGCGCGCGCTCCTGGAGAAAGATAAACCAGCCTGGATGAAAAAATGAAAATAAAGAAAATCCTCGTCGCCAACCGCGGCGAGATCGCCCTGCGGGTGCTTAAGACGGCCAAGGAAATGGGGATCAAGGTCGTGACCGTGTTCGCGGAAGACGATCGCAATCTCCCCCACGCCCTCTTCGCCGACGAAGCCTATTCGCTCGGGAGCGGAACGCTCCACGACACGTACCTCAACAAGGCGAAGCTGGTCGAGGTAACGAAGCGCTCCGGCGCGGACGCGATCCACCCGGGGTACGGGTTCCTGTCCGAGAACGAGGAGTTCGCCCGGATGGTCGAGGCGGCGGGGATCGTCTTCATCGGCCCGACGCCCGAATCGATCGTCCTCATGGGCGACAAGATCGGATCGAAGAAGGCGCTCGAGAAGATCAACATCCCGCTGACCCCCGGCTACCACGGGGACGACCAGAGCGAGGAAACGCTCGCGCGCGAGGCTCGGAGGATCGGCTACCCCGTGCTCATCAAGGCGTCCGCCGGCGGCGGGGGGAAGGGCATGCGGATCGTCCACGAGGATTCGGAGCTCCTCGAGGCGATCCGGGGTGCGAAGTCCGAGGGGCTCAAGTCCTTTTCGAGCGAAAAGGTCCTGATCGAAAAATACGTCGTGAATCCGCGGCACATCGAAGTCCAGCTCGTATCGGACACGCACGGAAACCATCTCCACTTCTTCGAGCGAGAATGCTCGATCCAGCGGCGCTACCAGAAGGTCGTCGAGGAGACGCCGGCGCCGAACATGGGTCAGGAGCTTCGGCTCAGGATCTGCGAGACGGCCGTCGAGATCGCCCGCGGGATCAACTACCGGGGTGCGGGGACGGTGGAGTTCATCATGGCCCAGGACGGAACGTACTACTTCATGGAGATGAACACGCGGCTCCAGGTCGAGCATCCCGTGACTGAGATGGTGACGGGACACGACCTCGTGAAGTACCAGATCCTCGTCGCCCAGGGGGACCGGCTCCCGCTCCGGCAGGGCGAGATCCGGCAGCAGGGGGCGGCGATCGAGTGCCGGATCTACGCCGAGGATCCGGACCAGAACTTCATGCCGTCCATCGGGAAGATCGAGCGCATCGGAACGCCGACGCTCCGGGACGTCCGGCTCGACTGCGGCTTCCTCGACGGGACTGAGGTCGGCGTCAACTACGACCCGATGCTGGCGAAGCTCGTCGTCTGGGGAGAAAACCGGGAGGCGGCGATCGCGAAGAGCATCCACAGCCTCGACGAGGTCCTCTTCCTCGGAGTTAAAACGAACCGCGATTACCTCAAGCGGATCCTGGCGCACCCGAAGTACGTCGCCGGAGAAACGCATACGCACTTCATCCCCGACCACCGGTCCGAGCTCGCGCCGCGGGCCCTCGGTGACCGGGATCTCGCGGACCTCGTCGCCGCGATGAGCTTCGGCGAGCGGAGAACGACCGTGGCGGCGGGGACAGCGCAGACCTTATCGACCCCGTGGACCGCCCTCACGGGATTCAGGAACTAGCTATGGATAAGACATTTGTTATTAACGGACAGGAAGTGAAGGTCAGCGACTACAAGGCAAGCGGCGAGTCTGTTTCCTTCACGCTGAACGGGAAACCCTACTTCTACCTCCTGGTGGCGAAGGACGGGCCCGAGTTGATCCTCGACCACGGCGGACGATTCCGGGCGGCGGTTGGTACCCCGAACCGGGACGGCGAGTGCGCGGTCATCGCGAACGGCGTCGAGGCCGTGGGATCCGCCGCCGGTAAGAAACGGAAGACGGCGGGGGGGGGGCCCGCCGGAGGTCTCACGGCGCCGATGCCCGGGAAGATCTTCAAGGTTCTCCGGGGCCCGGGGGACGAGGTGAAGAAGGGCGAGCCGATCCTGATCCTCGAAGCAATGAAAATGGAACATTCGATCCGGTCTGATAAGGACGGGAAGGTAAAGAAGATTAATTTTCAGGTGGGCGAACTCGTCCAGGGTGGTGCGGTCCTCGCCGAGGTGGACGGATGATCCGGATCGTCGAGGTCGGGCCCCGCGATGGCCTTCAGAACGAGAAGACCATCCTGGCCACGGAAGATAAGTTTCGCTTCATCGAGCTCCTCGCGGCGGCGGGGCTCCGGACGATCGAGGTGACGAGCTTCGTGAAGGCCCCAGCGATCCCGCAGATGGCCGACGCCGCCGAGCTCTTCGCGAAGGTTCGCCGGGAGCTTCCGACGGGGATCGCGTTCCCGTGCCTGGTCCCGAACCTCAAGGGCTTTGAAGCGGCCCGGAACCTCGGCGTCGAAGAGATCGCCGTCTTCACGGCGACCTCCGACGCGTTCACGAAGAAGAACATCAACGCGACCGTCGACGAGAGCTTCGCGCGGATCTCCGAGGTCGCCGAGGCCGCCAAGCGGGACGGGGTCCGCGTCCGCGGCTACGTCTCGACGGCCTTCGGGTGTCCCTACGAAGGGGCGATGGACGTGAAGAAGCTCATCGCGGTGACGAAGCGCCTCTTCGACCTCGGGGTCTACGAGGTTTCGGTCGGCGACACCATCGGCGTCGCGGTCCCGGGCCAGGTCCGGGCCTTCATCCGGGCCCTGAAGAGCGAATTCCCTGTCGGAAAGCTCGCCATGCATTTCCACGATACCCGGGGCCTCGCCCCGACGAACATCTACGTTTCCCTCGAAGAGGAGATCACCACCTTCGACGCCTCGGCGGGGGGCCTCGGCGGCTGTCCCTACGCGAAGGGAGCGACCGGGAACGTCGCCACGGAGGACGTCTGGTACCTCCTGAACTCCCTCGGCCTCCAGACCGGCATCGACGTAGAAAAGCTGGCCGCGGCGTCGCGGTTCATCCTCGACAAGCTGAACCGGCAGACCGATTCGAAGTTCCTCCGGGCCTACCTAAACACGGGGAGAGTATGAGTTTTTACCTGAACAAGTTCGACGACCTCCTCGTCGAGAAGAAGACTAACACGCTCTGGTTGACGCTGAACCGCCCGGAGGCGAGCAACGCCTATTCGACCGGCATGGTGAAGGCGCTTGTCGAGGTCCTGCGCTACGCCGACGTCGACAACGAGATCCGCGTGATCGTTGTCACCGGCGCGGGCCGGAACTTCTGCGCCGGCGGCGACGTGAAGGCGATGCGCGGGAAGACGGGGATGTTCGCCGGAGAGTCGAACCAGCTCCGCGAAGCCTACCAGGCGGGGATCCAGCAGATACCGCTCACGTTTGTTCAACTCCGGACGCCGGTGATCGCCATGGTGAACGGGGCCGCGGTCGGGGCCGGCTGCGACCTCGCGGCCATGTGCGACCTCCGGGTAGCGTCGATGGAGGCGGTCTTCGCCGAAACCTTCGCGCGCGTGGGACTCGTTCCCGGTGACGGCGGCGCCTATTTCCTCACGCGGCTCATCGGCTACGGGAAGGCGATGGAAATGTTTCTCACGTGCCGGACCGTCGGCGCCGAGGAGGCCCTCGCGTTCGGGCTCATTAACCAGGTCGTCCGGCCCGAAGAGCTCCGGGCGAAGGTGCAGGAGCTGGCCGAGCAGCTGTCGTCGCTGCCGCCGATCGCGCTCCAGATGACGAAGCGGGCGGTGGCCCACGCGTACCAGAGTGATCTCCCCGCGCACCTCGAACTTATGGCCGCGTACCAGGGAATCACGCAGCGGTCATCGGACCACTTCCGGGCGCTCGACGGAATGCTCGAGCAAAAGAAGCCGACGTTCGAGCACTTCTGAAAATAATTTTTGACAAGTCGTAGCGCGACCTAAAGAATTAATGGATATGAAAATCCTTTCTTCCCTCATCGCACTCGTCGTGCTCACCAGCTGCACGACGATCCATTTTCGCTCGAAGAATTCGATCCCGGTGTCCTTCGAAGGGAATCCGGAGCACAAGAAGGAAGTCTCCGTCGTCGGGCACCGGCACTTCTACTTCTGGGGCCTCGAGCCCGAGGAGCACGAGGTCTTCATCGACGAGGAAGTCCGCCGCGCGGGCCACGACGGGATCTCGAAGCTCATCATCTACGAGCACAAGGAACCGGCC
>JBILTI010000143.1:0-5484 GCA_044371595.1 Bacteriovoracaceae bacterium | reverse complement strand
TCGTGATCTCGCGCGCGCAGGTGGACCGGTGGCTCGCGGGCGTCCCCGACGACCACCCGCCGGTTGCATCGCTCGGGAACGACGACGACCTCTATGAAAACGACTTCGCCCAGCTCCGGGTCTCCTTCGGGAATGGCCTCGAGAAGGTGGTGCTGATCTCCCGCGAGACGTACGCCCCGTTCGACCGCGACCGGACGCCGAAGCTACTGATGAAGCGGGCCTTTTCCTTCGGCACCGGAACGCCCTACGGCCTCTGGGGCGCGGGCCACGGCGTCGTCGGAAGCACGCCCGAGCTCCTCTTCGACCTCCAGGGGGCGCGGCTCCGAACCTTCGCCCTCGCGGGGACGGCCCGCCGGGGCCTCGAGAACGAACTCCTCCGGTCCCCAAAGGACCGCCACGAGCACGAGCTCGTGGTGACGGACATTCGGGAAAAGCTCGCTCCGTTCGCTACCATGATCGACGTCGGCCAGACGCACCTTCTGCCCTACAAGACGCTCGTGCACCTGAAGACTGACCTCATCGCCGCGGTGTCGCCCGACCTCGACCTCACGGCCCTCGCCAACGCCCTCTCGCCGACCGCGGCCCTCGGCGGGTACCCGAAGGACCTCGCGCTGCGCTTCCTGAAGGCCACGGCCTACGCCCGGAAGTATCCCGCGCGCACGTTCGGCTCGGCCTTCGGCGTCGTGACCCCCGAGCGGAAGCAGTTCGTGGTCTCGATCCGGAACGTCCAGTGGGAGGGCCCGCGGCTCTTCATCGAATCCGGCGGCGGCGTCGTCCCCGCATCGGAGCTCGGGAAAGAAGTTGAAGAGTTCTGCCTGAAGCGGAATACTATCCGAAAGCATTACCTATGAAGCTCAACCTCGAAAAGATCTTCTTCTGCACCGGCGCCCGGAACCACGACCTCCTGAAGGTCTTTCCGGCGGCGCGGGTCGCGTTCGATTACGACGAGCGCGCCGCGGCCTTCAAGGCCCTCGGACTCGCGAAGGTCGCCGGCGCGCCGGTCGCCGTCTGCACGACCTCGGGCACGGCCGTCGCCGAGTGCGTGCCCGCGATGCTCGAGGCCTTCTACTCGGAGCTCCCGCTGGTGCTGATCACCGGCGACCGGCCGAAGAAGCTCCACGGGACCGGCTCGCCCCAGACGATCGAGCACGAGGCCCTGACCCGCTCGTGCCGGGGAAGCTACGTAGAAGTCGACCTCCGCGATCTCCCGGCGCTGACCCTCGCGGACGCGAAGTTCCCGGTGCACGTCAACGTCCTGGTGGACGACACCGTCCCACACGACCGGCCACTCACGTTTCACCGGGACCTCGCCGCACTTCCGGCGTTCTTCGCGCGGGTCACGGCCCCGCTGTTTCTCTTCTCCCACGAACGCGGGAGCATGGCACCGTTCGTCCGGCGCTTTTCTGAGACGGGGCTTCCGTTCTACGCCGAAACTCTGAGTGGGGCGCGGGAGCTCTCGAACCTGAAGACCGAGCGCAGACTCGTCGAGCTGTTCCAGGCCGGTGCCTTCGACGGGGTCGTCCGCGTCGGGCACACCCCGCTCTCGAAGATCTGGCGGCTCCTCGAGAAGAAACCGCTTCCGGTGTTGAGCTTCGACTCCCGGAACCTTCCCGCGCTCTCCTACGGCGACGTCGTGCCGCTCGGATCCGGCGATCTCCTCGCCGCCCCGGCGTTCTGGGATGCGCTCGCCGCGCTCTCGCCCATCGCGGTCAACGACGAAACCGGGCCGCAGCTCGCGGAGCTCGTGGCCCGGTACCCGCGGTCCGAGGTCGCGACCTTTACCCGGCTCCAGGAGCGGCTCGCCGAGGGAGACGCCGTCTACCTTGGGAACTCGCTCGTCGTCCGCTTCTTCGAACTCACGCAGAAGAAGCGCCTCGCGGTCTTTGGTAACCGCGGGGTCAACGGCATCGACGGCCAGCTCGCCTCGGCGATCGGCGTCGCCGGCGGGATCTCCGGTCGCCTCACCTGCATCCTTGGTGACGTCACGACCTTCTACGACCTCTCCTCCCTCCGGGACCTCCCGCCGAACCTCAACCTCGTCATCGTGAACAACAAGGGAGGCCGGATCTTCGACCTCCTGAACCTCGACAAGCGGATCGTCCTCGAGCACGACGACGACTTCCGCGAGATCGCCCGCGGCCTTGAGCTCAGCTACAGCAACGACCTCGCGGACTTCGGCCGGGTGCAGGTGCTCGAGCTCTTCCCCGACGTGGACGAGGGGGCGCGCTTTCTTGAGGAGTGGAACCGATGATCCACGTCTTCCACGGCTTCCTGGGTTCGCCCCGGGACTTCGCGTTCCTGGGCCCGGCGGTTACGCTCCACGACCTCTACGCGGCCACGGATCTTCCGACGGTGACTCCGGAGGACACGCTCATCGGCTATTCGATGGGGGGCCGGATCGCCCTCGAGTTCGCCCGCGCGGCACGCTATAACCTGAAGCACCTAGTCCTTGTTAACGCGCATCCGGGTCTCGCGACCGACGACGAACGCCGGGATCGCCGGACTTTCGAAGAGACAGTCCTCCGGAACCTCGAGACGCAGGGCCGCGCAGACTTCCTCCGCTGGTGGAACGCGCTCCCGGTCTTTGCCCACGACGCGCCGATCGATCCCGACGAGGAGATCTTCCGGAAATCCCCGGACCTCTTCCGCCGCTACCGGCTCTCGGAGCAGCGGAACCACCTCGAGGAGCTCGCGCGCCACCGGGACAAGGTCCTCTACGTCGCGGGCCTCTTCGACGAGAAGTACATGGAGCTCGTGAGCGACGTTCTCCTCCCCCGGGAGCTCCGGGTGAGGGGCGTCCCCGGCGGACACCGCCTGTTTCAAACCCCCGACGCCCTCGAAGCGGTGCTCCGGGAAGAAGGGATCCTATGAAGAATTTCATCCTGGCCGCGAGGCCAAAGACGCTCCTCGCGGGCGCGATTCCGCCGCTCGTCGCCTACGCGTATCACCTCTCGACGTCCCGCGAGTCGCAGCTCCCGTACCTCGTCCTGGCCGTCCTCGGCGCCCTCTTCATCCAGATCGCGACGAATTTCTTCAACGACGTCCTGGACCACGAGAAGGGCGCGGACAAGGTCCGCGTGGGCCCGACCCGGGTCTCGGCCTCGGGCCTCGTCGCCGTCGCCACGGTCCGGCGCTGGGCGATCACCTGCGTGGTGCTCGGGGCCGCGTGCGGGGTTCCGCTCGTCGTCCGCGGCGGCTGGCCCTTCCTCGTCCTGGGCCTCGTCTCCCTCTACCTCACCTACGGCTACACCGGGGGAAAGATCTCCCTCGCCTACCGGGGCCTCGGCGAGCTCTTCGTCTTCCTCTTCTTCGGCCTCTTTTCGGTCCTGGGCTCCTACTACCTCTTTGCCCTCCGGCTCGACGCCGGGTCCCTGGTCCTGGCCTCGGCCTTCGGGCTCCTGACGACGACGTTCATCTGCGTGAATAACCTCCGGGACCGGGAGACGGACCGGGCCGTGGGCAAGCGGACGATGGCGACGCGGATGAGTGTGCGCGCCTACCAGGGCTTCATCCTCTTTACGATCTTCGCTCCGTATCTCCTCCTCCACTACTTCCGGGACCTGCCCCTCATCTACTTGGTCTTCATCGGGCTCCTGCCGGCGCTGAAGCTGGCGCGGATCGTCCTCACGAAGTCGGGCCCGGAGCTCAACGAGGGGCTGAAGTTCTCGGGGATCCACCTGATCGTCTTCTCGGCGATCCTCGGAACGGCGTTTATCCATGAAAGTCTTCTATAGCCCGTACGCGCTCACGCCGAAGAAGCGGGCGAACCGCCTGAGCGACCTCGCGCCGAAGCCGGGCGTGTACCTCCGGGGAACGCTCGGGGACAAGGTGCTCTTCGCGGACTACTTTCCGCACCACGCGCTCGGCGACCGCGGTCCGGAGGAGTTCCTCGGGAGTTTTAAGTTTCAGGAACACGCCTACGACCGGAAGGTCTTCGCGCTGCTCCTGAAGGACGCGGATCTCCGGCGCTCACCGCTCCGCGCGTTCCGGAACCACCAGCTCTGGAGCGCCGGCGAGACCCCCGCGGGGCCCGTTGTGAAGTACAAGCTCGGGGACCCGGAAGACTTCGCGTTCCTCCCGCTCCTCGCGGCGGGGCTCCGGCTTCGCCTCGATGCGAACGGGTGCTTCGACCGCGTAACGTTTCGGACCTTCGTCGATCGGATCTCGGCGGCGTACCGGTCTCTCATCGACTACGTCGAGGACCCGGCCCCTGGGGAAGACTGGAGCGGCTTTCCGTTGCCGACGGCGCGGGACTTCATCGCCGGAACCCCGCACGCCTACGTCATCTACAAGCCGAACCGCGAGGAGAGACCGCAAACGGACGCGAAGATCGTCGTGAGTTCGTACCTCGGGAGCGACCTCGGCCGCTGGCACGCCTACGGGGAACTCCTCGCCCACGGCGACCTCGCCGAGACCCACGGGATTGTTACCGAGAGCTTCTACGACGAGGAGCTCCCGCTCTTCCGCGGTAGCTACCGCGAAACCTTTACCCCCGACAGAGACGTCGCGCGCCGGATCTACCGGGACCTCGCGGCCCGGGACTGGAAGCTCCTATGTTCGATGTAGACTTCGACGCCGAGGCCCCGCAGGTTCTTTGCCATCCCGACCAGCGGAAGTTCGTGCCCGACCTCCTCCGAGCGCTCGCGCCCTACGACCTCCGGAACCACTTCATCCTCTTCTCGTCGGGAACGAGCGGCGGAGTCCTCAAGGGCTACGCGCTCTCGCGGGAGTCCCTCTTCGCCAACGCCGCCGCCGTAAACCGCCACTTCGGACTCACTAACGACGACGTCTGGGGGCTCTCGCTCCCGGTCTACCACGTCGGCGGACTATCGGTCCTGGCGCGGGCCCGGCTGCTCGGAAACCGGGTGATCGATGCCCGCGGCTGGAACCCCGACACCTGGGTGGACCGCATCCGGGGGGCCACGGTGACGACGATCGTGCCGACGCAGCTCTTCGACCTCGTCGCGCGGGGGATCCGGTCTCCGGCGGAGCTCCGCTGGGCGATCGTCGGCGGCGATTTCCTGAGCGGCGCCCTCCTCTCCGAGGCAGTGGCCCTCGGCTGGCCCGTGACCCGGACGTTCGGCATGAGCGAAGTCGCCTCCCAGCTCGCGTCGGCGACGGTTCCCGGCGACGCCCCGCTGCGGGTCCTCCCGCTGCACGAGGTCCGGATCGACGAGGGGCAGCTCCTCGTGCGCTCGCCGTCCCTGTTCACGCTCCAGTTCGAGCTCGGGGCCGCGGTGGCGGTAACGAGGGCCCGCGACCTCTGCACGCCCGATGGCTTCTATCGGACGATGGACCGGGCCCGGCTCGAGGGCGACGCCATCGTTCCCCTGGGGCGCGTCGGCGACGCGATCAAGATGGGGGGTCACCTCGTGAGCGTGAACCAACTTCGGGACGAGCTCGCCGCGTTCCTCCTGCCCCGGGGCCGCTATGGCCAGGCCGAGCTCACCATCGAAGACGACGAGCGGAAGGGCAAACGGCTCG
>JBILTI010000156.1:0-5293 GCA_044371595.1 Bacteriovoracaceae bacterium | reverse complement strand
TGTCGATGAGGTTCGCAATCGCGAAGACCACGAACATCCCCGTGGCGGAGGCGGCCGGGTCCTTCGAGAGGACGGCGACGGCGACGGCCGGGAGGACGCCCAGGACCGGGCCGATATACGGGAGGATGTTCGTCACCCCGGCCACGAAGCCTAGGAGAAACGGGTACGGAAACCCTATCGCGAGGAGCCCGGCGGTGACGATCGTGCCGAGGATCGTCGCCTCGATGAACTTCGCAATGATATACTCGCCGAACTTGCTGTTGAACTGGGAAAAGAGCACGTAGCACTTCTCAAAGATCGGGTTCGGGATCGCCTCGAGGAACCGGCGGCTGAACTGGCGGCTCTCCATGAAGAAGAAGTACAGGAAGACCGGAACGAGGAGGATCCATTCGAGGAGGAGCGAAAGGTAGTTCGGGAAGCTGCTCAAGAGGTCGGTCCCGTGCGTCTCGAGCTTGTCCATGACGAAGTTCACCGGATCGACGTTGAGCTTTAGGCCGTAGCGCTCGAAGACCGCGACCTTGAAGGCGAAGAACCGCTCCTGGAGCGCGCGCTGGACCTCCGGCAGCTGATCCGAGAGTGCGCTGAAGTCCGTGCTGTACATGGTGGCGATCACCGGGAAGAAGAGGAAGCCGGTCCCGAGGAGCACGAGAAAGAAGTAGCCGAAGCGCTGCTTCCGGCTGCCCGTCGTGAGCCGCAGCGTGAGGGGCTTCGTCATGAGGTAGATGATGTAGGCGAACCCGAACGGGAGCGTCAGCCGCGGGAACGTAATCGCGAAGAGCACGGCCGCGGCGAGGAGGAAGAGGAAGAGGTAGAGCTTGATCTTCTGGTTCCGCGTCATGCTTTCTGTTCCAGCTCGTGGACCCGCTTCTTCAGCGCGACGATCTCCCGGGTGAGCTGGCCCATCCTGTTAGCCATGATGAGGGCCGTCTCCCGGAGGAACTTCGCCCCGAGGACCGGATACTGCTCGAGCATCCGTTCGAGGTCCGGCTTGAAGATCCCCAGGAGCACCGTGTTCTCGGCCGCGACCACGGTCGCGCTCCGCCGGTTGAACTCCTCGAGGAGGCCCATCTCCCCGAAGTACTGGCGGCGCTCGAGCTTGATCACGAGGTCTCCGGGTTCACCGACGACCCCCGCGGGGTTCGCGTAGACGTTCACCGAGCCGCTGAAGATGAAGTAGAAGCCGTACGCCGAATCTCCCTGCTTGAAGATCACCTCGCTGGTCTGGAACTCGCGCCGGTGGAGGAACTTCGTGAAGAGCCGGACCTCGTTGTCCGAGAACGAGCTGAGGACCGAGATCTTTTTAAAGAAGTCGTGCGGGCTTTCGCGGGTGGTGAGGAAGGAGAGCGGGCTCGCGTCCCAGAGGTACCGCAGCAGCGGAATGTCGAGCCGATCGTTCACCGGTTCGCCCTTAGCGAGCTTGTCCATCATATCTTTCTCGTAGCTCATTTTAGTTCCTTAAGTCCCGCGGGCCGGATCCAGCCCTCGAAGCGGGACGGGTAGATGATTTCGAGCCAATCCTCCCGGGGCCTCGTGACGACCAGGACCCCCGGCAGGACCTCGCCCCGGGTGGCGAAGATCGTCGAAGGCCCCTCGAAGATCGCCTGCGGTTCGACGACAACGGCCCGGTGCCACTGGCCGATCCAGTAGTTCAGGCCGAGCAGCGCGACCGCGAGACCGAGGCATGCGGAGAAGGTGCGGAGTGTCTTCCGGCGGGCCTGGAGGAGGCCCGCGATGAGGAGCAGGAGGCCCAGAAAGGTCAGCACTCCCTGCGCGGCGAACAGGCCAGCCCGCACCAAATAATCGCCGGCGTCGAGGGGCCGCTCGAGCTTCTGCGTCTCGAGCTTCTCTTCCGCGATCGCCCTGTTGTTCGAGAGGCTTTCGGAGACCAGGCCCCGCTCCTCCGCCGCCAGAAAATGGTAGCGGGCCATAGGCCAGTTACCGAGCTTTCCGAAGGTCGTCCCCATGTTAAAGTGCCAGATTTCGTCGGGAATGGATGCTTCGTTCTTCTGGAGCTCGATCAGGGCCCCTTCGTAGTCCTTCCGGACGTGCAGGGCTTCCACTGTTTTCAACACGGCTTCGATAGTAGTATCCTCCAAGATATCACGATATTATCCTCTGCCCGGTAAGCAGAAATCAAGGATTACATCCACATGACACTCAGATCCATCGAGCGGGAGTTTTCGGCGCAACTCCAGAAGCACCTCGCCGAGACCGCTCCGATCGACCTCACGCTCGACGGCCCGCTCGTATCCCGGCCTCACCCGAAGGTGCTCTGGGCGAAGCTCACCCTGGAGTCTAACCCGGAGCAAGAGCCGCCGGCGGTGACTATCCCGGGCTGGAGCTACCGATGCTTTCTGGATCCGGGTGCGGCGCAGGCGGCCTACCCGGAGGTCGCGCTGACCTTCGAGGGGAGGCCGTGGGCGATGTGGAAGTTTATCCAGGGCGGCTACGGCGAGGCAATCGTTGACTTCAAGGAACTCGGGGCGGTCTATCTCTCCCGGGGAGAGCGGTCGCTCCCGGTGGGACGAGAGCTCCCAGACCATCTCCTTCCCCACTGGCTCGGATACGCGCTGAGTCCCGAACTCTGGGGCCCGGTGGGGAAATGGACGCGGTTTCACAGGCGACTCCACGACCTGTTTCAGCGCCGCGGGCTTCTCCGGGGCGACGACTTCCCCGGCTACTATCCGCTTGAAGCAAGTGCCGAGATTCTCGAGCGCGCGGGCCTCGTCGGTACAAAGCTCGATAAAACGTACGTTCTCGTGCTACCATGGACCTTCTCGTCGACGACCCTCGAGAAGCTGGAAGAAGTTATTTCGCAGGAGTACCCATGTTTGTCCTGAGATCGGTTCAACCGAAAGACCTCAAAGACCTCTACAAGCTTAGCACCATCATGAACTTCATCAACCTCCCGAGCGACGAGGAGCTCATCTCCTCGAAGATCGAGAGCTCGATGAAGAGCTTCAAGAAGCCGAGCGCCAACTTCTCCAAGAACTACTACATCTTCGTTCTCGAAGACTTCAACGCCGGCGAGATCCTCGGCGTTTCGATGATCCACGCCCAGCACGGAACCGAGAACGAGCCTCACTTCTACCTCACCGTGGGTCAGGAGGCGAAGTTCTCGCAGACGATCAACACCGGCTTCGTCCACGGAACGCTGAAGCTTGGCCTCGACTCCAACGGCCCGACGGAGATCGGGGGCCTGATCCTCAACCCCGCCTTCCGGGGTCACCACGATAAGCTCGGAAAGCAGCTCTCGTTCGTCCGGTTCCTCTTCATGGGAATCCACCCCGAGCGCTTCAAGCCGATGGTCCACTCCGAGCTCATGCCGCCGTTCGACAAGCACGGCAACTCTCCGCTCTGGGAGGCCATCGGTCGGCGGTTCATGAACATGAACTACCAGGAAGCCGACGTGCTCTCGCGGAACAACAAGGAATTCATCCTGAGCCTGTTCCCTTCGGAGAACATCTACCAGACGCTCCTTCCGATGGAGGCGCGCGAGGCCATCGGCAAGGTGGGCAAGGAGACCGAGCCCGTCCGGAAGATGCTCGAGTCGATCGGCTTTCGATACACCTACGAGGTAGACCCGTTCGACGGGGGCCCGCACTACCGGTGTCCGCTCCGGGACATAAAGCCCATCCGGGAGAAGATCACAGGCCTCCTCATCACGAACAAGAGCTTCGACCGCGCCGCCGCCCGGGAAGTACTCGTCTCGCTCGAACACCCCGAACACGACTTCTTCGCTCTCCGGACGCAAGTCCAGGTCCACGGCGACGGGCAGCTCTCCGTCGATCCGCAGCTGGTTAAGGACCTGGAACTTAAGCTCCCGCAGAAGGTGACCGCGATCCCGTTTAACTAGGCTTGCTTTTTGTTGACGAGGACGCCGTTCGTGGCGACGACGCGGCTTTTTTCTTTGCCCTCGCGCTCCGACTCCTTGACCACGTACATCTCCGACGCCCGGTTGTAACCCTTAAACGCATTTCGTTTATGGAGCAGTTCGCCCGTCTGCCGACCCATTTCCCGCTGCCACATCAAGAGATCGGTGTGGATCAGGGACGGACCATCCTCCGCGGGAGGCGCGGCCGGCGGCTCTACGGCCTCTTGCTTCGTCTTCGGAAACTCAAGGACCTTCGTTCCGCTGCTCGCCCTCTTGGCCGGTGGAATCTCTGAGGATTCGTCCCAGACGATAAGCTCTTCTCCAGCCGCTTTTTTCTGGATCGTCTGCTTAACGTGCAGAATTTCAGAAAGTCTTAGAATGTCTTCTAGCCCTAAAATATTTAAGGCCTGAAGGATGAAGCTGGTTTTGGCCAAAAGTTAAAACCCTTTTTGACTCTATCGGTCGGATATTCAAAAAACTTGAGCTAAAAACAAGACTATTTTAAAGCCCTATATATGGCCAAAAAGACTGGACAGAGTTTTGGTCACCGATTATAAAATACTGATCTTTTGACTATGAGTTGGGAAGTGGCGCAGTTGGTTAGCGCAGCAGACTGTTAATCTGTTGGTCGAGGGTTCGAGTCCCTCCTTCCCAGCCACTTTTTATCCATCCGAACCTGTTCAATCCCTCGCGGTACCCCATTCACAGATAAGTTACCAAATACCCGATTCACTTTTATTTCTATTCGGAAATCGGCATGAACAATCACTTTCGGCATGAGTGATTTTAACAGCAGTTTTTTGTCACAATTTGATAGCCGCTCGAACTCTCAAAAGAAGGCCAGAAACCTTATAAGAAAGTCCTTGTCACAAGATTTTGTGACAGAGAAGCGTTTTCGTTGCTTGGAGTCCAGGCAATTATCCCACGACGCCACCCTCAGCGAGGGTGTTCATGGAACCTTGGCAAGATGCGATGGCAAGTAGAGCGGAGCTTTTCTTGGATCAAGGCGCGAGTACGCATGGAAAAATCTTAAGAGAACTATGTCGCAATTCTTCAAATCGCAGCAGCATGGATCACATTAAGGACGGCTTTGGGATAGGCTCTAAGGGAAGATCAAAAGTGTTTTTTGGTTACTTAATTATGGAACATCGGGCTTCAAAATCACAATTCCTCACACCCATTTCGGTGTCATTTTCAATTGTTCAATTCGCGGCCTCTTGATCCAAACGGGTGTCTCTCTTTTCAACAATAGGAATCAGAATTGATTAAAAGATAGACACTTTTCCCTTCAAACTGACTTAAAACTTGGCAGCGGCTTTGCTAAACGCAACGCAGTTGGGTTTTCAAGTACCCATAACGTGAAACTCGTCGGTTAGAAGCGTTGACAATTCTCTTCGATACCTTCGGATGTATCGAAAA
>JBILTI010000142.1:0-5496 GCA_044371595.1 Bacteriovoracaceae bacterium | reverse complement strand
CGATCGCCAACGTTAGTTGGCGATCGGCTCGTAGTCGGCGTCGAGGCCCGAGGCCTCGAGATCGTCGAGCCAGGCGGTAAACTCCTCGAGGTCGAGGATCTCGTCGCGGAAGATCACGACCCGCCAGTTGGCCTGGTCCTGGTCGAGGGCCGTTACGTCCTCCGGCTCGAGGACCTGCGTCCGGATCGGAAGCGGCAGGGCCGCGAAGGGCATGTCACCTTCGAGCCGGAGGATCTTCTTACACTTCATGAGGTAGTAATGGGGGGCCATGGACCGTCACCCTCCTGGTGGGACGTGGGCGCTCGTCTTGAACACCCTTCCTCGTTTGATGGTTTCACGGTTCGCAAAACTTCACAATACCCTCGGGAGAACTTTTTCCCGCGGTTTCCGTATGCGGCGCTCAACTCCTCGCCCCGCCGCGATGGCACCGGTGGTAGCACCGGGTGCCTGCCCCGCCGGTGCCCGCGTGGCCCCGGTGCGGGAATCGGCTGACACAACTCATGAAAAGTCCTGAATCAGGTTCTTGGCATGGTTCCTGCTTTGATCTACCGTGAGTGAGCGAGTTCTCCCGCCAGGATGGTGGGAGTTAACGAAGATTTAGGAGGATGTTTCAGAATTCGAAGTTGTCTCAAGGAATAGAGCGGTGAGAGTCCAGGGATGAGTCGGACCCGCCCGGTTCACGGAAGAACCATTTTCCTTCAAACAAACGGAGGCGTCGGTGGCAGAAGAACTAATCGTCCTCGGAGGGATCATGATCTCCTCCGCCGGCCTCTCCCTCATTTTCCAGCGGCTCGTTTCCCGGCGGAAGTAGGTCCCCTGATCCTGCTTCCGCGGAACCGATCCTAGAAAAGGCCCCGGCGATGATCTGGGCCTTTTTTATAGGGTCGGTTGTCCGCGACGGCCCCGGGCCGTATAGTCGGGGCCATGAAGCTCATCCTCATCCTCGTCGCTGGCCTCTCCGTCGCTACCGCCGCCGCCGGCGCCCCGGCCCGGCTCCGGTACTCCCTCGAATTCATCCTGGGTGAGGTCCTCGCGGCGAAGCGGCTCGTGGCGCGGTCCGACATGCCCTTGCCGGCGCTCCACCTCGAGAGCCGGACCCCGCTCGCGGTCTTCCAGGACGCGATCGAACCGCAGTGGGGGTTCAGGCCCCACGTGATCATCAACGCCTTCAGCGCCCGCCACAACGCGATCTTCCTCTCCGACGAGCCGACGTACTACGCCCGCTTCAACCGCTGCATCGACGATTCCCTCGCCCACGAGCTCGTCCACTACGTCCAGTCGAAGTACCAGGACCGGGACCTGAACGACGACGCCCTCGAAGCCGAGGCGATCGAGATCCAGAAGGAGTTCCGCGGTCGCTTCTGTCCCTAGCGGATCGTAGATGGCACCGGCGGTACCTCCGGACAAGGTCAGATTGGCCCCGACCGACGCCGAAAAAGGCCGCCGAACCCCGGAAACCGTTGGCACGGTTCCTGCTTTAGAGAAAGCATTGGAGTCGCCAGGACGGAGGCCCCTCGGGAACATCAGGATGAAAAGCGAGAAGACGGGAGAAAACTCAAATGGAAATGATGTTTGTACTTGCGGGACTGATGACAATGATGCTCACGAGCCTGGCCCTCCAGCACTCGTTGTACCGGCGGCGGATCACCGTCTCCGTCAAGTAGCGGGGGCCCTCACCGGGCCCCCTCGCCTCAGAGCAGGAGATCTTCGTAGAACGCTCCGTACCGCTTTCCGGGCCCCCAGAGGTGGATCTCCAGGATCCAGGCGTTGGGGACGATCGCTTCCTCGCACTCCGCGAGACCGCCCTTGAAATGCACGTGGTGGGGAAAGTCCCCGATCCGGTGGCCATCCTGGTTCAGGTTCAGGGTGAAGCCGCGGGCGCGGGCCCGCCCCTCGGCGAAGGCGTAGAGCGCCTGGCCCGCGGTTCCGTTCTTCCGCCAGTGCCGCGCCACCTCGTCGAAGACCGTCTTCTGCGTCTCGCAGAGGTGCTTCAGCTCAAAGCTCGACCCCACCGTAAACGTCTCCCCGTAGTCGGCTTCGTGGCCCTCGACGACCGGGCCGATGTCGACGAAGAAGATGTCCTCGTCCTTGAGCACGTAGGGGACGGAGACGTCCTTGAAGTTGCAGACGGTGTTGGGCCCGAAGCGGAACTTCGGCGGGTGCCACTGGCGCTCGACCGGATGGAACCGGCAGAGCTCCTTGTAGAGGGCTTGCGCGTCCTCCTCCGTCATGCCGGGTTCGATCTTCGCCGCGAGGGCGTAGGTGAGGTCCCGGGCCACGTCCCGGGCCCGAAGGAGTTTCGCGAGGTCGAACGCGTCGCCGAAGCTCTGGGGCCCCATCCTAGAGGTTCGCCTTCACGAGGTCCGAGGCGCGCTTTCCGTCGAAGCGGCCCTTGATTTGCGGCTGGAGCTCCTTCATGACCGCCCCCATGTCCTTCGCCCCGCGCGCCTTGATGTCCGCGATCATCGCGACGACCTCGGCTTCGTCGAGGGCCTTCGGGAGGTACGCCTTTACGACGTCGAGCTCCTTTACGATCTTGCCAAAGGCCTCGGTGCCCGCCTGGTACATCTCGAGCGAGTCCTGGAGGCGCTTGGCGTGTGCGACGGTGACGGAGAGTTCGTCTGTCGGCTTGGCGGCGGTGTTGTTCTTGATGAACTCGGCCTTGAGCATCCGGAGCGCGTCGAGGCGCTCCTGCTGCTTTGCCTTCATCGCTTCTTTAATGTCGTTGTTTACCTGTTCCATGAGCGTCATAGGGTCCTACCTTTTCATGTTTTCTATGTGGAGTTCGAGGGTCATGTCTTTGTGCGTGCGGAGGAACTGGTAGAGGGCCTGGAGCTCGTCGATGCTCTTGCTTTCGAGCCGGTACTTCTCGTCCATATACTGGGACTTACCCTTGAAGCCGGACTCCTTCAGGAGCCGGTTCACGAGCTTCTGCGCGTCCTTGTCGAAGCCCGTCGTGAGCGTCAGGGTCATCTTCTTCGCCTTGAGGCCCGAGTTCTCGATCTCGGACTCCTTCATGCCGCGGAACCCGATCCCGCGCTTTCCCATGTTCGTCCGGAGGATGTCGAGGACGGTCTTGACCTTCATCTCGTCCTCGGCGCGGATCTCGATGAGCTTTTCCTTCTCCTTGTACTCGGCCTTCGCCTCGGACCCCTTGAAGTCGAAGCGGCCCTGGATCACCTTCTCCGTGTTCTTGAGCGCGTTCTGGAGCTCCATCTCGTCAATCTTCGAAACTAAGTCAAACGATGCCATCGGTCCCTCTCATCTTGTCTGGCCGTTCCCCAGGACGAGGAAGCGGGTTGTTGTCATTTCCTTCGCTCCCATGGGCCCGTAGGCGTGGAGCTTCGACGTCGAGATCCCGAGCTCGGCCCCGAGGCCCAGCTCGCCGCCGTCGTTGAACCGCGTGGACGCGTTCACCACCACCGCCGCGGCGTCGACGCCGTTCACGAATTCCTCGATCGCGGCCGGTTCCCGGGCGAGGATCGCCTCCGTGTGGCGCGAGCCGTGCCGCCGGACGTGGTCGATCGCCTCGGCCACCGAGGCGACGAGCTTCACCGAGAGGATCTTCGCGAGGTACTCGGTGTCGTAGTCGGCCGGCGTCGCCGGCTTGATCCGCGGGTCGAGGGCGACCGCGGCTGGGCAGCCCCGGAGTTCGACGCCGGCGGCGAGGAGCGCGGCGAGGGTTTCTCTCGTTTCCGGGTAGTCCCGGTGGAGGAGGAGCGTCTCCATGGCGTTGCAGACGCCGGGCCGCTGGGTCTTGGCGTTCAGGAGGATGGGCGTCACCGTCGCGCGGTCGGCGTCGGCGTGGACGTAGACGTGGCAGAGGCCCTTGTCGTGGGCCACGACGGGCATCGTCGCGTGCCGGCGCACGAACTCGATCAAGGCGCTCCCGCCGCGGGGAACGACGAGGTCGATGTAGTCGTGGAGCGACAGGAGCTCGCTCACGTCCTCGCGCGTTTCGACGAGCGAAACTGCCCCCGCCGGGAGGATCCGGGCGATCGCCTCGGCGATCACCGCGTAGAGCTTCCGGTTGGAGAAGGCCGCTTCCTTACCGCCCTTTAAGATGATGGCGTTTCCGGACTTGATGGCGAGGGCGGCGCCGTCGACTACCACGTTCGGCCGCGACTCGAAGATCATGCCAATCACGCCGAGCGGGATCCGCTGCTTTCGGATCAATAGGCCATTGGGCCGCGGGTACTCCTCGACGATCGTCCCTACGACCTGCTCCTGCGCGCCGACCGCCCGGCACATCCGCGCGAGGTCCGCGATCGCGCGCTCCGTGAGCGTCAGCCGGTCGACGAGGGCGGCGCCGAGCTTCTGCTCCGCCGCCGCCCGGAGATCCTTCTGGTTCTCGGCGAGGATCCCGGGGGCCTCCCGGAGTAGCGCGTCGGCGATCGCCTCGAGGGCCATGAGCCGCTGGGCCTCCGGAAGGGACTGAAGGGTAAGGGTGGCCGCCTTGGCACGGGTTGCGATCTCGATCACGTTCATACACGTCCTTCCTGTGAAGGATCATTCTAGCGCTCCGTAACCTTTTAGATAAGGCTCTTTTTAACTTAGCTCCGAGTCAATTACGCCGGGAGTTCGGCCTTGATGAGGAGATTATCCTTGTGGATGGCGACCTTCGACGACGCGTTCTCGATCACCGCCGAGATCTCGGTCGATTTCTTGCCCATCACGAGGGCGAGTTCGCGGTGATCGAACTCCGTGATCCCCACGGCGATGGTCTTGTTCCGGTGCTTCACCTGGATTACGTCGCCCCGGCGGAAGACCCCGTGGACCTTCCGGATTCCGATCGGCAGGAGCGACGTCGTCGCCCGGAGCATGGCCTCGGCGCAGCCCTCGTCGACGACCACCCAGGCGTCGTTCTTTACGACCGTGGAGAGCCAGGACTTGCGCCGGGAGGTCTGGCGTTCGGGGTTGCCCTTGAAGAGGGTTCCCCCCTGGCCCGCGAGGAGGCGAGAGAGCGGGGCCTCGGCGAGGAACGTTCCGATGATCACGTCGACGCCGTTGGGGGTCAGCTTGCGCACCGCTTTTAGCTTCGTGTCCATGCCGCCGCGGCCCACCGAGGTCTTCGCCGCGAACTTCACGCCGGCGAAGTTTTCGCGGAAGTCCACCACGTCGAAGCGCCGCGCGTCCGGTTCCCGGGGGTTCTTGTCGAAGAGGCCGTCGGCCTCGGTCAGGAGGATCAGCTTCTCCGCGTCCGTAGCTTCGGCGATCATCACCGCCAGCTGATCGTTGTCGCCGACGGTGATCTCGGCGTAGGAGACCGTGTCGTTCTCGTTCACGATCGGAAGGATCTCGTTTTCGATGAGCCGATTGATCGTATTCCGGATGTTCAGGAAGCGCTGTCGCTCTTTGAAGTCCTCGTGGGTCACGAGGATCTGGCCGGCGTGCGCGCCGTGGGCCTCGAGCGCGTTGACGTAGGCGCGCATGAGGAGCGGCTGGCCCGTGGCGGCGGCCGCCTGCTGGAAGGAGATCATCATTTTCTTTTCCTCG
>JBILTI010000228.1:0-4312 GCA_044371595.1 Bacteriovoracaceae bacterium | reverse complement strand
GGTTCGCCGCTCGCGGCGGCGGTCCACCTCTGCCGGACCAACGCCCGCACCGTCGAGCGGAAGCTCATCCACTACTACGACGTCTCCCGGGAAGAGCTCCCGCAGAACAGCATTCGGTTCCTGAACCGGCTCTCCGACTACCTCTTCGTACTGGCGCGGTACGTGAACAAGGTCAAGAAGGTCGAGGAGATCCCCTGGCGGCCCCGGAAGTAGCCGCTACTGCTGCGAGTAGATCTTACTGATCCCGGTGAGCTTTTCCCCCAACGTGAACTTCGAAAGCTTGAAGTTCACAAGGAGGAACGTCGCGAGGAAGAGTCCCTCGAGGGTGAGGATGATCGTCAGCCGCTCCTGTCCCTTGGCCTGCGGCGCGAAGTGGCCGATCAGTAAGAGCGGGGCCGCTAGGAGGATGAGGAGCGAGCCCACGTCGACGAACGACGCGAGGACCCCGGTGAACCGGTAGCGGGCGCGGATCTCCTCCTTCGAGAGCTTGATCTTACTCTTGATCTTCTTCCGAAGCTCGATCTCGAGCTTCCGCGTGTCGTCTTCTTCCTTCGTGGCGGCTTTGCCCCGCCGGCCGCCGGACCGCTGGTTCTTGACCCGCGCTCCGGTGAAGTCGGCCTTCAGCTCGTAGGCGAGGCGGTCCTTCATCGGGCCCGGAAACGTAAGGACCTCGAAGGCCTCCGCGTCCGCGTCCTTGTCTTCGAGCGTGATGACCGTATCCCCGAGCTTCAGCTCGTCGCCGAGGAAGAGCTCGGATTGCTCGATGCGGATCCCGTTGAGATACGTCCCGTTCCGCGAATCCAGGTCGACGATCTCGAGGCCGTTGTGCTTGAGGTTTAACCGGCAGTGCCGCGAGCTGACCTTCTCGTCCTCGAGGCGCCAGTCGCACTTCGAACTCCGGCCGAGGACGGCGATCGTTCCGCGCTTGAGCACCTGTTCCTGGATCTTGTTATTCTGGTAGCGAACCTTCAACGTAACTTTCATCTAGTTCCAAAAATCCCGGTGGTAGTTGAAGCGGCACCGTTCCTTCACGGCCTGCAGGTACGCGTGGACCGACGGTGGAAACTGAAACTCGGGGACCACGTAGAGACCCCAGAGGTGCGACGCAAGGAGGATATCATACAATGAAATCTCGGCCGAGCGGTAAAAGGGGGTGAGGAAGTTCTGAAGTTCCCTAAGGTCCTGGAGGAGCCCTGCCTCGAATTCTTTGCGGCCCCAGACGAGCTCCGCGAACGGTCCCCGTTTGAGTTCTTTTTTCTTCGTGAAATAGGCCCGGGACCGGTCGTCGAATTCGGGGGTGTAGATCCAGTAGGGCATGGCCAGGCTGTGGACGTTCGTCCCGAGCTTCGTCAGGAGACCCTCCAGCTCCGCGTGCGCGGGGTCAGCGGTGAGCTCCCGTACCTTCAGTCGATTATCTCGGTCGACCGCCGCGATGATTTCGAGGCTTTCGTTCATCGGTTTTCCGTCCAGGCTCAAGATGGGGAGCATTTTCGCTCCGCAGAGCTTAATTGGAGTAGTTTCGTCGTTATAAGGAAGCACCACCGACTCGTAGGCGAGGTCGAGGTAGCCGAGGGCCATTCGGACCCGGACACAAAATGGACAGTGAACGTAGTGGTAGAGCTTAAGTTCCATAAATCACCTGTTAGGGGTATTATAAATTAACTATTCGAAATCACAACGACTTGTTCTGCCCGTTTACAGCGTTCCTGTTGTAAAATAAGGGCACTCGCTGTATTAAAGGACATAATTTGATGGAGCGTACCAATGGATTCAATTGTCAGCATCACAGATAAGGCGATCGAACAAATCCGCTCGATCGCGAAGACCGATAACCCCGATGGCTCGAAGGGCCTGCGCTTGGCCGTTACCGGCGGCGGCTGCTCCGGGCTTTCTTACAAGATCGAATTCAGCGATCAGAAGGACCGGGACAACGTCCTCGACTTCGGCGGCGTGAAGGTCCTCATTGACCCCAAATCGGTCATCTACCTCAAGGGCATCGTCCTGGATTTCAAGGACGGGTTGAACGGAAAGGGCTTCGTCTTCGATAACCCCAACGCTAAGAACACCTGCGGCTGCGGCGAATCGTTCTCGCTCTAATGATGCTCGACGACCATCGCTACGGCCTGGGCCAGTTCACCGTCCGGCTCTCTAAATTCAGCTTCAAAGGCGACGAGGTCCGCGGCTTTCTTCAGGCGCAGTCGACCTACGACCTCGGCCAGCTCTCCCCTGGAAGCTTCCACCTCGCGAGCTTCCTCGACCCCCAGGGCCGGGTCGAGTGCTACGGCTGGCTCGTCCGGGACACGGACGACTACTCCTACCTCGTTCCCGAGGCGCTCGCCGCACAGGCGAGCGCCCGCTTAAACAAATTTCTCATCTCCGAAGACGTCACCGTGGAGGGACCGGTCGCTACCGAGGTCACCTTCCTCCTCGGCCCCGAAGCCCCGGTAACGGGCGCCCCGAAGGGATCGCTCTTCGATGAAGAGGCCCAGCTCGTGCCCGGGCCCCGCCCCGAAGTTCCCGTTGTTTCCGCCGAGGACGTCGAGGTCTGGCGAGGTCTCACCGGCTGGCCTTCCTTCGACGGCTCCGACTATTCCTTCGAGCTCCTGAACAACCTCCGGCTCTTTGACCTGTCCCTCGTGCCCAACAAGGGCTGCTACCCGGGGCAGGAGACGGTGGCGAAGATCGCGACCCGCCGGGGCGCGGCCTACAGTCCTGTCCTACTGGAGACGGATCGGCCCATCGCCCTCGGAGAGGTTCACTCCTTCGGTAAGAAGATCGGAACGGCGAAAGCGTGTTATCCGTGGAACGGCAGGTATTTCACCTCCGCCGCGCTCCTCCGTGACTTCCGCGTCGAGGGAATGCGACTACGGTTCTCCGTCGCGGAATCCGAGGCCGAGGGTATCGTGCGCTACTTTCCGCTGATCTCCGGGAACCGGAGAGAGAAGGCCCGAGAGCTCTTCTACGCCGCGACCGATCGGTTTAAGGAAGAACGGAGCGACGCCGCGGAGGTTCTCTTCCGCCGATCGATCGCCGTTGATCCGACCTTCGCCGACGCCTACGAAAGCCTCGGCGTAATGCTGGGCCGCCAGGAGCGGTTTCAGGAAGCGATCGATCTCATGAGCCGGCTGAGCGAGGTCGATCCGAAGTCCGTACTGGCGCACACGAACATGTCCCTCTACCTCATGCGCCTCGGGAAGATCACCGAAGCGGAGGAGCAGAAGTCGCTCGCGACCGTGAAGTCCTTCCAGAGCTTCGGCGACGAGGCCAAGCGGAAAGAAGCCGACGCCGCGATGCGCGACCGGCAGGAGAAGGAATGGGCCCAGCGGGAATCGATGTTCCGGCAGGTCCTGGAGATCGACCCCGACGATACGCTCGCGAACTACGGCCTTGGCTCGATCGCCGTCGAACGCGGCGACTGGGAGCGGGCGCTCCCGTACCTCGAGCGCGTCCTCGCGGCGGATCCGAAGTACTCCGTTGCCTATCTGGCGCTCGGGAAGGCGCTCAAGGCTTTGGGAAGGGTCGAAGAGGCAAAGGTAATCTGGTGCGAGGGGATTAAAGTTTCCGCGGCCAAGGGCGACCTCATGCCGGCGAACCAGATGCAGCAGGAACTTAACTTCTAGCGAAGGTAACGGCGGCCTTCTTGAGCGTGGCCTTCAGCTCGCGGAGTTCCCCGCGGTGCGCCCGCAGTTTCCGCTCGAGCGCCGGAAGCTGCTTCCGAAACTTCGCGAGTTCTTTCTGCTGCTCGCGGACGAGTTCCCAGCCGGCGTCGGCGACGAGGCCCCGGCGGCGCGCCCAGCGGAGGTCTTCGTAGCTGAAGCTCAGCAGGTAGAATTCCTCGATCGCCCGCCAGGTGATCTTTTCCTTCTCCACATCGCTAAAGAGGTAGAAGATCGAGTCGACATCGTTCGCCTTCACGAGGTCCGAGAAGAGTCGGAACGCCCAGAAGAAGGTGAAGTACGCGTGGTAGATCCCCCGGAGCGGCCGGAGCGTGCGACGCCAGGGGCTGTAGTAGATGTTCTCCACCGGCTCGTCGATCAGCTTCCCGAGGTTCAGGTAGTAGTTAAGGTGGTGATGGCCGTTTTCGTGGAGAAGATCGTCGAGGAGGTCTACGAAGTCGCGGTTATAGAGGTTGATCATCGAATGGCCCGGCAGCTCCTGGTGCGAGTAGCTTACGAGCTCGGGCTGGGCGATCGGTACGATGACTTCCGTGAACGCCGCGAACCGCTCCCAGGACGTCGGCGAGAACCGCCGGATCACGCGAAGGGCCGTTTCGATCCGCTGGGAGAAGGCCTTCATTTCCCGGAGATTCTTC
>JBILTI010000141.1:0-5517 GCA_044371595.1 Bacteriovoracaceae bacterium | reverse complement strand
TGCCTCTTCAAAGGGCGGGCCGCTCGGTGTGACCGTTGCGTCGGCGACGCTAACTGGCCTCACGAGTGGGGCCTTCGGTCGTGCAAGCCCGGGGAGCGACGGGGCCTCCGACGTGGGTCCCGCGGGGCCAGCCGGGTTCTCCGCCGGCTGCCGCTTTCCTCCCGGCGGCGAAGGCCTAGGCACCGGTGCTTCCTCGACCGCGGTGGCGACAACCTCGCGGTCCGAGACCAGCGCCAGCGAAGGCTTCTTCGCGGGAGCATCCGGCGGCGGCAGCGTCGGATAGCGGGAGTACACGAGGAGTCCGCCTAGGAGGGGGACTTCTCTATATTCCGATCCGACGAGATGCGGTCCTTTGGCGATGGCATTCATTTACGTCCATCATAGCAATCACAGGAATTCTGCCTATCGGGGGTAAATAATTCTCAGTCGAAAAATGACTGAAGCGTGCGGCCGACCTCGGATTCGAGGTCGTCGGCGAAGGCGGCGGCCCGCTGAGTTATGGCCTCGCGGAGGGCGTCGTCGGTGGCATAGCGATGGATCTGTGCAAAGAGTTCGGCTGGATGATGCGGTAAATACGTAAGACCCGTCTCGCCTGGGACGACGAGCTCGGCGGCGCCGCCGAGGGCCGTGCTCACGACGGGCACCCCGCTCTTCATCGCCTCCACGATTACACGACCGAACGGCTCCGGCCGAACGGCCGAGTGGATCAGGAGGTCGATCTCCGAGAAGATCTCCCGAGGTCCGAGGCCACTCTCTAGGCGGACGAAGTCCAGCCGGAGTTCCGAGATCGAACGCCGAAGCTGCGCCTCGTAGCTCCGGTGCTCGCCGTCGGTGAGGTAGAGCGACGCCCCGTATAAGACGACCTCCTCGATCCCGAGCTCCCGGAGCTCGGACCGGAACAGCGCGAGCGTTAAGAGGACCTCGTGGAGCCCCTTCCAGGGAGCGATCATCGCGACGACGCCGAGCCGTCGCACGCGGGTGACCGTCCGGCGCGGCAGCTCGCCCGGCAGGTTGTACAGCGTGGTGATCCGGGCCTCGTCGAAGTAGCGGGCCAGGGAGCGCTTCACCGCTTGGGAGTTGGCGACGAGGAAAAAATCCGCGCAGGCGTCGGGCGTGCGCCAGAAGAGCCGACGAACGGCCCGGAAGAGGCCGGGCGCGGGAAAGTCGCGGAAGTGCCAGTACACGGGCCGCCGATCCCCGAGGAGCCGAAGGAGGAGCGGAACGAGGGCCGCCTTGTTTCCGTTCACGTAGAACCCGTCGTGGCCCGCGAAGCGCTGGCGGAGGGCGAAGGCCCAGCGCGGAAGCCCGAGGAGAGCGCGGACCAGCGCGACGCCCGGGCCCCGGCCGGTGCGCGAGAGTTCGTAGAGGCCCCGCGGATAGGGATAGGTCGCACCGGAGGTCCCCAGGGAGCTCTGAAGGAATGTCCGAAGACGGTCGTCGGCGGAGGGGAGCGCGGGGTAAAATAACGTAAACCGCTCCGGGTTCCCTTGCCGCCGCAGCTGCTCGATCAAGCTGCGCTCCGCGCCCCCCAGCTGGTTGGTGTTCAAGAGGACGGCGATCTTCATAGGATCGTTCCGAAAAGCCGCTTCCAGTTCTCGAGGCCGTGCGCCTCCATGGTGTGCTCGAAGCAGCGCCGGGCGACGCGCGCGTAGGTCTGCGCCGTGAGCCCCCCCCAGAACCGAGCGACGCTCGCGGGGGCCGCGTCCGGGAGGACCCAGCCCGTTTCCCCGTCGTGCACTGACTCGGGGAGGCCGCCGGTGTTGAGCACCACGCTCGGGGTCCCGAGGCAGCCCGCCTCTTGCACGATCTGCCCGAAGCCCTCGAAGAATCCCCGGTGGGAATGGTCGAGCGACAGGAGGAGGTTAAAGTGCGCGTCCGCGAGCAACCGGTCGCGCTCGCCGTCATCGGGGTTAACGTGGGACCGGATCGCGATCGTCGGCGACGAGAAGACCTTGTCCGTCACGGTCACCAGCTCAACCGGACGCCGCGACCGCCGCTGCACCTCTTCGCAGAGTTCGATCGCGCCGCGGAAGTTCTTGTGGGGCACGTCCCGGGCGACGCAGATGAACCGCAGCGGATCCCGGTCGAACTCCTTCTGGTGGAACTGGCCGTGGGCCGTCTCCACGCACATCGGGAAGACGATGTCGCGGGCGTAGTCGGGCCGGTGGCCCTGGCGCTGGAGGGTTTGGAAGGTGAACTCGGAAATGAAGATGTTCTTCTGCGCCCCCGAGATCCGCCCGAGGCCCCGGTGCTTGAGCGCCCGCTTCACGAAGCGCTTGACCGGGTTCGGGGAGTAGAAGAGTATCTCGGCGCCGTTGATGAAGTTGATCACCCGCGGGTGCGCGGCCGGCATGTGCATGTGGAAGCCCGAGTGGATGTTGAGGATGCGGTCGAAGCTCCGGAGCTTCTCCCGCGGGTAGGTCGCGATCTCTCCGACCGAGCGCCAGTGGAAAAGCTCGTAGCGGACGCCAAGGGCCCGGAGGACCTTCTCGACGTTAAGCGTGTGGGTCGTGAGGCCCCCCCACTTGGGCGGGTAGTCCGGGGTCGTAAGTAAGAGCACGCGTTCTCCTTATGAAGGAATTATTCCACAAGTAAAACTTCCGTCAAGCGACGCGCCCGAGCGCGCCGCTCGGGTTTAGCTGTTCCGGTACTGCCGCCGGCCCTTCGCGAGGAGCTTCTTGAGCTGCGGAAGGCCCTCCCCCTCCGGGCGCCCGGCCCGGGACCCTGCCGCCGGGACCTCCCCACTAGGGGAACCGCTTAGCGAAAGGGCACTCGCGTCCCTGGCCGCCCGGACCTCGGAAGCCGCTTCCGGCGGCTCGCCCAATCCGCCGGCGGCGCGCTCTTGTTCCGCCGGCCCTGTCCTCTCCGGGAGAGCGGGTTCGCACCGGAGCGACACCGGCGCCGTCGGTCCCTTCTCGGCGACCGCTTCAGGGTGTTGATAGAGGCCCGGATTCCAGTCCCATTTCTTTTCGACTCCCGGGGCCTCGCCCGGGGCCCGGACGACGGGTTCCGGTTCGGGCGCGGGGGCCTTCTCGGAGGCGGGACTCTTCACCGCCGCTGGTGAGCGCTGCTTGAGCACGCCCTTCGGTGTCGAGGCCTTCAACTGGGCCCCGAACCCCTTCAGCCAGAATTCGATCTTGTAGCGGAGGACCTTCGCCGTCGCCCCGGGATCGACGAAGTCGACAAGGCCCAGCTTCGCGAGGGGCCCGTCGAAGCCGGCCCCGACGCGGACGACGACGACGATCTTTACCGTCGCCGGGGCCTTCCGCGTTTCGCGAACGAGGAGCGCGAGCTGGGTAAGGTCCTCGCCGGACGTGAGCGGAAAGAACACCAGGAAGGCGCCGGGGCCACGGAGCTGGGGCACGAGCTCCGCCA
Source organism: Bacteriovoracaceae bacterium (assembly GCA_044371595.1). Classification (GTDB taxonomy): domain Bacteria; phylum Bdellovibrionota; class Bacteriovoracia; order Bacteriovoracales; family Bacteriovoracaceae; genus Peredibacter. The sequence goes on along the minus strand of JBILTI010000141.1, from coordinate 2,142 downwards.
CCGACGCGTACGTCGTCGCCGCAAACGCCGGTGAGACGGCGAGGGCCTGGGTAAAGTTGGGCATCGACGTCGCAGTCACGAGGGACGCGATCGCGACCGCCGGCGCGGTTTGTTCCATGCGTTTCCTATCGGCGCCGGCCCCCAGTTCCTGAGGAAATTCGAACGGAAACAACGGACCCCTCGGGATCTCCCTCCCTGGCCCAATCGGTACGCCAAAATCGGCGAACCGCTCGGCCTGCATGGCCACCGATGAGGTAGGGCGGTTCCGAAGGGGCGAAGGCCGCCCTAAGCAGAAATTGTCGCGCGGGGCGCGCCTAGTCGAGCACCGTACAGCGCGGGAAATCCTTCTTCAGCTCCCCGAGGAGAGCCGCGAGGTGCTCGGCCCCCTTGGTCTCGAGGGTGAAGATCACGTTGGTTCCGCTGATCCCGAGGTTCCGCGAGTCGCGGTCGTGGACCACCTGGAGGATGTTCGCCCCGTGGGCCTTGATCACGCCGGTGATCTGATGGAGGATCCCCGGCCGGTCGGCGATCGGGACCGAGATCCGGACCTTCCGCTGGGACTCGATTAGGCCCCGGTCGATGATCCGCTCGAGGAGGTTCACGTCGATGTTCCCGCCGCAGATCACGAGGACGACCGTCGTGTGCTTGAACTTCTTCGGGTCCTTCTGATAAAGCTGGTCGAAGAGCGCCAGAGGCAGGGCGCCGGCGCCCTCGGCGATGACCCGCCCCTTCTCCATCAGCTGGAGGATCGCCCAGGCGAGCTTCTCGTCGTCGACCTTGTGGGCTGCGGCGACGACCTTCCGCAGGGTCGTGAACATGTCCGGCGCGACTTTTTTAACGCGGATGCCGTCGGCGAAGGTCTCCGCGCGCTCGATCGTCTTCACCTTCCCGGCGTTGAGCGAGTCGACCATCGGACTGCACCCCGAGGCCTGCCCCGCGATGAGCCGGGCCTTCGACTTCTTGGCCTTCAACACCTGCCCCATCCCGGAGACAAGGCCTCCCCCACCGATCGCCGAAAAGACGAAGTCCGCGCCGGGGAGCTGCTCGAGGAGTTCGAAGGCGACGGTCCCCTGCCCCGCGATCACCGCGGGGTCGTGGTACGGGTGGACGAACACCATCTTCTTTTTCCGCATCAGCGTCTCGGCGTAGGCGAAGCCTTCCTCGATGCTCGCGCCGTGGAGGATGACGCGGGCACCGAGGGCCTCGGTGTTCCGGATCTTCGTGAGCGGGGAGCCCTCGGGCATGATGATCGTCGCGGCGACGCCGAACCGGGCCGCGGCCCAGGCGACGCCCTGGGCGTGGTTCCCAGCGCTCACGGCGAGGACCCCCTGCTTCCGCTCCGCGGCCGTGAGCCGTGAAATCTTGTAGGTCGCCCCGCGCATCTTGAACGAACCGATCGGGAGCATGTTCTCGAGCTTGAGATAGATCTGGCAGTCGTATTGCTTCGACAGCCACTCGTTGTACACCAGTGGCGTCGGCCCGATGAACTGCTTTAGGACCGCGTAGGCGTCGGCGAAGTCGGAGAACGGAAGGAGCATGGCTAACCTCGGAAGAAGATGTGCCGGAGGGTCCAGAAGACCTTGCCCGACAGGAAGATGAAGATCGCGCCGGCGACCCGGAGGAGCCAGCGGTCGGGAATGTTTTGGAAGAACTGCCCCAGGAAGTAGAAGACCCCGCAGAGGGCGGCGGTGATGACTCCGACGCCGGCCGCGGAGACGTAGGCCTCGGGAATCGTCCCGAAGCTGATGCCCGAGGCGAGGGCGTCGATGCTCGTCACGAAGGCGAGGACGATGACCGGGAGGACCCCCCACTCGACGTGCCTCTCGTCCATCCGGAAGCTATCCTGGGCGCATTTCACGGCCAAGAAGAGGAAGACGAGGCCCACCACCACCTGGAAGTAGTAGCCGAAGCTCGAGAACGTGAAGAGGTGACCGCCGTAGGCCCCGAGCCAGAGCATGAGGAACTGGAAGAGCCCGAAGGTGCCGGAGACGAGGACCCCGTTTCGGAGCTTCTTCCCCCGGGGGTCGTGCTCGTGCATCAAGCTCACGGCGAAGGTGACCACGGCCGCGTCGATCGCGAGCGCCAGCCCCAGGAGCATGATTTCCAAAGTAAACATCGGTTGAGTTCCTTCCCTTCGAGTCA